>JAKLIU010000083.1 GCA_022709445.1 Spirochaetota bacterium
GCGTACAGCCCGTCGGGCGTGCCCGCCGGCAACGGGGCGGCGGCCTGGGCGAAAGCGCCGGTCGCGGCGATCATCGCGAGCGCTGTCAGAGTCATCCCTGCGTGCTTCATGCGTGTCCTCCGGACGGCAGGATACGCCGCGGCGGGCCGGAGAGGCAAGGCCGCGGATCCGCTCTGGCCGAACCCGCCCGGATGATCTAAAATTAGCGCCGAGGTACACCGCGGATGCGCCGAATACACCTGTCACTCCCGGATGAGCCCCTGTCCCGGTTCCTCTCCGAATACCTGGACGTGAAGGGTTTCTCAGTGACCGTGAGCAACTCGCACGTGCACGCCTTCACGGTATGCGTGAAGGAGCCGCCCGACCTCATCGTCATGACCAAGGACTCCCCGCTCCTGGACGCGGTCGGCTTCATCATCAAGAAGGAACACGCGCGGGCCATCGAGCACGTTCCGCTCTTCCTCATCGGGGACTTCAAGCCCAAGGAGATCGCCTACTTCAAGGAAAAGAACGTAAAGGCCTTCCTGTCGGTAAAGGTCAATCCATCGGCGCTCAACGAGCGCCTGCACCAGCACTTCGGCATTCCCCTGCCCGCGCCCCAGAAGCGCACCCCCATGCTCATGGACATCCATTCCAAGGGCAAGCTCCTGATCGTGCAGCTCGAGGGCAACCTGGACCCGGACAAGGCTGTGGAGCTCAACTACCTGATCACCCGCTTCCTGTCGGAGAAGGCGGTCAAGGTGCCGCGCATCATGTTCATCATCCCCAGCATGTACCCGGACATGATCAACGGCCGCAACATGCGCATCCTGTTCAAGTTCCTTGAGGCCCCGGGCCTCAAGCCGGACCTGTCCAAGATCGTGGTGCTGAGCCGGGTGGAGGCCTTCCTCAAGGCGCTCAAGGCGGTGCCCGAGCTGGAAGGCGTGGCGGTCGTGCCCAACTACTACGAGGGGTACCGCGCGCTCATAGCCGACTTCGACGTGGAGACGACGGTACCCGTGGTCATGCTCAAGCCGGACAGCAGGTTCTTCCTCGACCTCTACGGGCCGGACGGGAGGGTAATCGTCAAGGCGATGGAGCCAGTCGGCCAGGAAACGCTGGATCTCCTGGCGGAGGCGCGTGTCCCGTCGCTCAAGTACTACGGGGACCTGGACCTGGACCGGGTGAGCGCCTCGGACTACAACCCCCAGGAGACCTCGCTCTTCGATTACATAACCAGGGATTTCGCGCCGGTGTCGGTGGAGCTGTTCGACTCCAACGTGCTGTTCGAGAAGCAGAACCTGTTCTTCTCCAGGATACGCGGGCAGCACCTGCTCTTCGTGTCGCTGGACCCGGCGCTCTTCCTGCTGGTCCAGCAGTCGCTCAGCGTGTACTTCGAGATACACAACGTGCGCGCCGGCGAGAACCTCAAGCCGGTGCTGGAGGATCCGCGCTTCGCCATCATCTTCATCGACCTGGGCATTCCCAAGGACACGGTGCTCAGGATGCTGCACGCCATCCGGACCAACGCCTCCAGGCGGCGGACCACGATCATCCTGATGGCCAAGGTCCTGAACAAGGAAGACCTGGTGGCCTACCGCGGCTACGGCACCGACCACGTGATCCTGCAGCCCTTCACCACGGAGAAAATCTTCAACAAGGTCTACTCCGCGGTGACCCTGGACCGGGGGACCTGAGCCGCCGGCCCGGTTACCGGAGTTCCGGCAACCCCCGGCCCGAGTCGATGCGGCGCTGGCTCTCCTCGGATATCTGGGCGATTTTCTGCAGCTCGTCCAGCATGGCCATGACCTCCGCGCTCATCCTTCCGTAGAGATCCCGGACCGTGGTGTTCTGCCCCCGCAGCTCCTCGATGCCCTTGGTCACCTGCGAGCCCCCGGAGGCCATCTCGCCCAGGAAGTCCAGCAAGCGCGACATCTCGTCAGCCATGAGGCCCACGTCCTTGATCACGGCGCGGAAATTCTCGCCGGTGCGCGCGGAGATGGTGTCGGAAGACTTGATCTGCTCGATGATGGAATCTATGGACGACGATATGCGCTTGGCGTTGCCCCCGGTGGCCTCGGCCAGCACGCGGATCTCGCCGGCGACCACGGCGAAGGCCTTGCCGGCCGAACCGGCGTGGGCCGCCTGGATGGCGGCGTTCATGGACAGCAGGTTGGTCTTCTCCGCGACGTCGTGGATTACCGCGGTCATCTCGCTGATCCCGGTGACGCCCTGGGACACGCGCCTGATGGCATCGACGGTGGCGGTCATGTCGTTCTCGCCCCCGCGAACCGCGGTGGCCAGCCGGTCCACCTGGTCGCGCTTGCCGCTGGCCAGGCCGGAGGCCGAACCCAGGGTGGCGGTCATCTCCTCGATCGCGGCCGACGACTCCTGCAAGGCCACGAACTGGGATTCGCTGGCCATCCCGAGCTCGGAAAGCGTCGACCTGATGTGGTTGATGGCCCCGGTCGCGCCTTCTATCTCCTTGTGCAGGCGCGTCGATGAATCGAGTATGAGCGCTTTCTCCTTCTCGATGACCTTCTGCCGGTACAGGTGGCAGTTCTCCACCTTGTTGAGCCCGTTGAACACCGCGATGGCCATGCCCTCGCAGCTCTTGTAGCCGCAGGAGGCGCAGTTCAGGTGGTCCTCCGGCTTGGCCTTGAGCAGGCTGTCGTACAGCTCGATGAACTGCGCCTTGGTGGGCATGACCAGGCGGTAATTGGCCGAGCGGTCCACGTAGCCGCGCGCGTACAGTCCGGGGCGCCAGTACTTGTCCAGCACCTTGCCCAGCTTGCGCGCGGCGGCTTTGTCCGAACCCGGTCGCCGCGCATACCGGCGTTCGGCCTCCGCGCGGCGGCTCTCGATGGCGTTCTCGAACTCGTCCGGGGATTTTTCCAGGTTCAGGGTGCCCGGGCCTGCGTTGCAGCCGTATTCGCAGTTCAGGCAGTCCACCAGGAGCGGGTTGATGCCCTTCTCAACCGAGTCGGCCAGCTTGTCCAGGTAGGGATAGACCAGTTCCGGCCCCTCGATCTTGCGGGCCACCGAGGCGATGCCGGGCACTTCCCGCAGGGCGGTCCTGAGAAGCCCGCCCGGCGAGGAGAAGATCACGCCGCGCTCGGCGGGCGGGTTCTCGAAGTCGACGGCCTGCTCCTTGGACAGGTCCACGGCCCGCTTCTCCATCAGCGCGGCGAGGGCGGTGAAGGTCACGTTGAAGTCACCCAGGCCGGTTTCCTGGAATTCCCGTTTCTTGGCGGCACAGGGGGAGATCACCATCACCTTGTGCCCGGACCATTGGGGCCAGTATTCCTTGATCAGCTTGACCGTATGGAGCATGGGGCTGTCGGCTGGCGCCAGGCGACCGATCAGCTCGGGTCGGTAGATCTCCACGTACGACACTATGGCCGGGCAGGGCTGCGCGATGACCAGCTTGGGGGAGTTCTCCTTGATGTGGCGCAGGTAGGACTTGACGGTCAGCTCCGCCCCGAAGCCCACGTCGAAGAACGCCGACACGCCCAGGCGCTTGAGCCAGCCCATGAAGTTGCGCCAGGTGCCCGGGAAGGACGACACGATGGCCGGGGCGGCTATGGCCACCACCTTCTCGCCGGCAGCGAGCGCGGCCAGGAGGGCGTCCAGGTCGTCCAGGATGGTGCGTGCCTTCTGCTTGCAGGCCCGCACGCAGGTGCCGCAGGCGATGCAGAGGTCGTGGTTGATGGCGACCTTCTCGCCCTGGCCGTCTATGCAGTACTTGACCGGGCAGACGGCGATGCACATGTGGCAGTTGACGCACTTGTCCTTGTCGACCCCGATGACGGGAACCAGGCTGGAGACGCTCGTCTTTGTTTCCATTTTGAACTCCTGCCCTGAAGGCGGGTGATTTTTTCCTGGGTGCGGTTACATGAAGCGATGCAAAGTATCGTTCCGGCGGCTCGCGCATGTCAAATCCGAATATGGATGTTTTTGATATTTTCGGCGGAAATGAGGGGTGTGGATGCGGCGGAGTCCTTGCCGAGTTCCCGCTTCAGGGCCGGATGATCGCGGTGGCCCCGTTGGCGAAGCGGACGGGCGTTTGCCCGTCTGACCGGTCGCCGGCGGAGACGGGCGGGAAGTCCGTCGAGACCAGCTGGGCGCCGCCCGCCAGGGCCAGCGAGGCGACCTGGCCGTCCGCTGCCAGGTCGGCATCCGCGCGGGTGCGGATCATCCAGCCGTCGGCGAGCAGGCCGGGCAGGGACGGGTCCGCCGGGTCGTTGACGATCGCGAAGGCGGCATCCGGGCTGCCGGCGGGCGCGCAGGTGAACATGGCCCGGCCTTCCAGGGCCGGTGCGCCGGAGACGTAGGGCAGGCGGTAGGTCTCGTCCCGGTGGAGGATCACCATGACCGTGCCCAGCATGTCGATGATGGCCGGCCAGCCGCGCTCCCGTATCGCCGAGGGCAGGTCCGCGCGGTCTCCCCTGAGTTCGTCCGGCGTGAACAGGACAGTCGCGGGGAAGGACGAGCGGACCAGGGCGTCCAGGGACATGAGCGCGTCCCGGTCAAAGTCCTCCTGGGCGGGATCCAGCACGCCCCAGTCGTTCTTGAGCTCCAGGATCACGGTGATGGGCAGGTGGTCGGGGTGCCGGGACGACCACAGGGCCAGCTCGGCGAACGCCAGGGCCAGGTCGGGACAGGCCGTACGGTCGTCCACCAGGGGCACGTGGGCCACCTCGAAGCCGCCCTTCCGGTGGCGGAGGTCCAGCTCGAAACTGCGCAGCCCGGCCCTGAGCTGGTCGTAGAGCGTCTCGTGGGAATAGCGGAGCTTGTCCGGCCAACCCGGAGCGCCCAGCCCCAGGAAGAACAGGCGCACCGGATCCGGCTGGCGGTGGTAACTGTTGTGCGTGGCGATGACGGACAGCCGGGTGAGGGGCAGGAAGAGCAGTTCCTGGGCGGGGTGGACGCGGTCAGAGACATTCCTGGTGGCCATGAGTACGGTTTCGGGCGACGGGACGGGCGAGGGCTCCTCGACGTACGCGGGCGAGGAGAGCAGCTCCAGGCGGCGCGCCTGATCGCGGAAATCGGCCGCCCGGCCCAGCCTGAAGAACACGATGGAGCCCAGCAGGAAGGCCAGGGCCAGCCCGACGACGGCGCCGAGCGCCTTGAGGACGATCACCATGACGCGCTTCATGCCTTGCCTCCAGACTGCCGGGCCGGTCGAAACCGACCGGCCGGGGTCAGGGACAGGGTACCAGCATCCGGCGGAATCGGGAAGTGAAATCCGGCATTGCCGGGCGGCTACCAGTTGAAGTTGTATTTCATGGCATCCGTCGGCTTGTTGAACGCGAAGACCACGGGACAGCCCGGCCAGCTGACCACGAACCAGCAGTAGGCCGCCTGGTTTGTGGCGAAGGTGGTGGCGGGTATCTCCCCGGAGACGAAAAACCCGTCGCTGTCGTCGGACATGGCCGGGAAAATGAAGGTGGCATCATTCCATCCCGTCGGGGGCTGCTCGGTGTTGTAGTCGAGGTTGCGTTTGACGTAGAGCTTGATGTCGCCGGACATGAAGAAGGGCATGAACTCGTACGGTATGGAGCTGATGTAGTAAGACGGGGTGAACGCAATGTCGGGGTTTTGGCCGGTCGAGCTCGGCAATTCGAACACCGTTGCTTCCATGGTCAGCTGCAGGGAAGTGGTCGCCCCGGCCGACAGCTCCGTGTCCATGGAGCCCGCGATGCCTATGATGGTCCCGTCCCTGACGGCGAACACGTGCAGGTCGTAGGTGCCCGGCCTCACGATCATGGCGATGGCGGCGGAGCTGGCCCCCGGGGCGACCGAGGTGGATGCATGGGTGACCACGGAACCGTCCTGCACGGCCTGCAGGTAGATGCCGTCCAGGTCCGCGGGTATCGCGCGGGTATCCGCCGACCGGGCAGCGCCGCCGGGCAGGGAGAGCGAGATGCGGACGACGGCCTCTCCTCCGGGTGCGATGTACGAGCAGGATGCCAGCGTGAAAAAAGCCAGCGCGAGCGCCGGTAACTTGATTCTCATGCGCGATGCCTCCAGTCCATTAAACAGGACTATGGTAGTAATGTATCGCAACGCCGGCCCGGAACCACTCTTCGCGGGCAAAAACGCCGCATCGTCACGCCCTCATTCGAAGAGCCAGGTGGACAGGTAGCGTTCCCCGGTGTCGCAGATGACCGTCACCACGGTTTTCCCCTCCCAGCCCGGGCGTCGGGCCAGTTCCAGGGCGGCCCACACGTTCGCGCCAGCGGAGATGCCGCCGAGGATCCCCTCTTCCTTGGCCAGCCTGCGCGCCACGGCCCCGGCTTCCTCGTGCCGGACCTTGATGATCTCCCCGATGAGGGAGCGGTCCAGCACCTCGGGCACGAAGCCCGCCCCTATGCCCTGGATCTTGTGGGGGCCGGGGGCGCCGCCGGAAAGCACCGGCGAGTCCGCGGGTTCGACGGCAACCAGTGCGATCGCGGGATTGCGTTCCTTCAGTATGGCGCCGACGCCGGTGAGCGTGCCGCCGGTGCCCACCCCGGACACGAAGGCGTCCACCCGCCCGTCGGTGTCCCGCCAGATCTCCTGGGCGGTGGTCCGGCGGTGCACGGCCGGATTGGCTGGATTGGCGAATTGCATGGGCATGAAGGCCCCAGGCGTGCCAGCCCTGATCTCCTCGGCCTTGGCGATGGCTCCCTTCATGCCCTTTGCTCCCTCGGTGAGCACGAGCTGGGCCCCGTAGACAGCCAGCAGCTTGCGCCGCTCCACGCTCATGGTATCCGGCATGGTCAGGATGATGGGGTAGCCCTTGGCCGCGGCCACGGCGGCGAGGGCGATGCCGGTGTTGCCGCTGGTCGGCTCCACGATCACCGAGCCCGGCTTGAGGAGTCCCCGGGCCTCGGCGTCCTCTATCATGGCCAGCCCGATGCGGTCCTTGACGCTGGAGAAGGGATTCATGGATTCCAGCTTGAGGAGTATCGTGGCGCCCGTGTCGTTGAGCCTGCCCAGGCGCACCAGCGGGGTATTCCCGATCGTGGAAGTGATGCCGTCGTGGATGTTCATGTCGTCGTCCTTGCCTTTCCGCCGTCAGATGCCGGCGCTCATCTCGAAGCCGCGCAGGTCGCCCGCGAGCGTAGCCAGGCTGAAACCCGCCAGGTAGTCACGCACCGTCCGCTCCAGGCCCGTCCACACGGGGCGGGTGGCGCAGCCCGCCTCCCGGGGGCAGGTGTCTCCCCCGCCGGTACAGTCGAGCAGGGACAGCCCGCCCTCCAGCGCCTCGACCGCTTCCAGGACGGAGATGGAGTCCGCCGGCCGAGCCAGGCGAATGCCGCCCCCTGACCCGCGCGCGCTCCTGACCAGGCCGGCGGCCCGCAGGGGGTCCACCAGCTTGGCGGCATAGGCGGGCGGCAGGTCCTGGGCGTCCGCCAGTCGCGAGACCATGACCGGACCGTCTCCCCTGCTCGCCAGTTCGACGAGCAGGCGCAAACCGTAGCGGGAGCGAGTGGAAATCTTCATCATCGCCCTCTCAATCCGACATAAAAGACTAAAAAGATCTTATATTGATAATGTAGACTTTCCTGCTAATGTAAGTCAAGTATGCTGCTTCTCATCGAGTGAAAGCGGAGGAACCCATGGATGCCAGGCATGAAGACGGGCTTGTGATGCGGGTGACGGGAATGAGTTGCGGCAGCTGCGAGCGCGCGGTTGAAACAGCGAGTCGATCCGTGACGGGCGTGCTCGGCGCGAAAGCCGACGCCGGTTCCGGCAGGCTGGTCCTTGCCCTGGAGGCGGGAACCGACCGTCGGGCGATCGAGGTTGCCGTGGTCTCCGCGGTAAGGGAAGCCGGTTACGCGGCGGGTCAGGTCGCAGGCCGCGGAGACACGGCGCTGGCCCTGGGCATCGGGCTGGGCCTGGCGGGGCTGTTCGCGCTGGGGAACGCGCTGGGCCTGTTCGGCTTGGTTCCACGGCTGGAGTCGGGCGCCGGTTATGGCATGCTGTTCGTGACCGGGCTCCTGACCTCCCTCCACTGCGTGTCCATGTGCGGCGGCATCGCCCTGTCCCAGTCCATGGCAGGCCGCGATGACCGGCCGGCGACCCCTCTCAGGGCGCTCGTTCCCTCGCTGGCCTACAAT
>JAKLIU010000084.1 GCA_022709445.1 Spirochaetota bacterium
CAAGATAGCATGAAGCGGACTCCGGCGTTTGTCCTAGCCTTGGCACTCACGAGCGGAGCCGCTCTCCACGCCCAGCAGCTATATCCGTCCGCCTACGAGCTGATCTACAACCTCTTCTCGCCCGACCCCAACGAGGGCCTGACCACCTTCCTGTCCGCGCTCATACCCATGGGCGGGCAGGCGGAGAGCATGGGCACCGCCTTCACGGCCGTGGCCTCTGACGCGTCCTTCCTGGAGATCAACCCGGCCGGCAGCGCCCTCCTGGAGCGAACCGAGCTGGCCCTGTTCCACAACAACTGGATCCTGGACACGCGCATCGAGGGCGCGGTCTACGCCTTCAGGCTGGGCGACCTGGGCCTGGCCTTCGGGGGCAAGTGGCTGTACCTGCCCTTCACGGAGCGCGACGACATGGGCTTCAGCGTGTCAGGCGGCTACTATTCGGAAGCCATGGCCATCGGGAACGTGTCCTACCGGTTTTTCCCGGGGTACTACTTTTACGGCATCTCCGTGGGCGCCAGCGCCAAGATAGCCTATCGGGCCTTCCCCGACTACACGGACGACGCGGGGAACGTCCTGGAAGGTTCGGGCGGCGGGCAGTCGGCCGTCACGGCCCTCGTGGACCTGGGCATGCTCACCCGCTTCAACCTGCTCAAGTTCTACTCCTCCAGGTCGAAGAACTTCTCCCTGGGCTTGGCGATCAAGAACCTCGGGCTGCCCGTGCGCGACGAGCCCATGCCCACGGTGGCCACGCTGGGCGTCGCCTACAACTTCCTGAAGCCCATCCTGGTCACGGCCGACCTCAGCGTGCCCGTGAACCTGTACGACCCGGCCAGGAGCGAGGCCCCGTACTGGGCCGTGGGCTACCGGATGACCATCACGGACTTCTGGGGGCTCCGGGCCGGCCTCCTCATGAAGGGCGCCAATCCCCGGCTGAGCGCCGGGGCTTCCCTGTCCTTCAGCCCGCTGACCCTGGACATCAACTACACCCTGGACCTGACCACGCAGTTCACCCCGCTCAACCGCATGAGCATCGAGGCCCGGTTCGACCTGGGGGACATGGGCCGGGGGGAGCGCTCGGCCAGGGTCGACGAGCTGTACCTGCTGGGCATGACCGCCTATGCATCGGGCGACCTGGTGGCGGCCGCCGGGTACTGGCAGCAGGTCCTGGAGCTGGATCCGCACTTCGATCCGGCCCGCGAGGGCCTCCTGAACGTGGAAGAGGCTCTCAAGCTCCAGCGGGAGATCCTGGAACTGCAGCAGCTGGACTGAGCCGGCACGGGCCGGGTCCGCGACCAATATCCCTTTCATGGAGCGAGTCGATGTCTACGGTATCAACGATTCTCAGGATCCTCGGCGGCGCCGTCAGCGCCTACATGATCCTGTGCTTCGCGCGGCTCATGCTGTCCTGGTTCCCCGGCGGGGAGCGCGGGACGGGCGCCCGCCTCCTGCTGCGCATCACGGAGCCCTACCTGGCGCCGTTCCGCCGCATAGCCTTCCTGCGCGGCTCCGGCATGGACTTCTCTCCCATGGCGGCGCTGGCGGTGCTGGCCGGCGTCTCCTGGGCCCTGGGCTACGCCGCCGCCGGAGCGCTCACCGTGGGCACCTTGCTGGCGCTGGCGGTCCGGGTCGCGTGGTACCCGGCGGGCTTCCTGCTGGGCTTCTTCGCCGTGCTCATCCTGGCGCGGATCGTGGCCTACCTGGCGCGCTGGAACAGCCTGCACCCCGCGTGGCGCGCGGTGGACGCCATGATCAACCCGGTGCTCCTCCTGGTGAAGCGCGTCGTCTACCGCAACCGGATCGTCAACTACATGCAGGGCCTGCTCACCGGCCTCCTGGTCACCGCGGGCCTCCGCCTGCTCCTTGGCTGGCTGTTCGGCATGCTTTACGCGATTCTCGAAAAACTGTAAGCCGCCCACGGGCGGCATGAACGGAAGGAAACATGCTGACATCCAAGCAACGGGCCAAGCTGGCCTCCCTCGCCTCGACCATGGATCCCCTCGTGCACCTGGGCAAGGCCGGCGCCGCGGAGGGAGTCTCCTCCGCCCTGGACCGGGCCCTGGCCGACCACGAGCTGGTCAAGCTCCGCTTCGTGGACTTCAAGGGCGAGCGGCGGGAACTGGCCGCCCAGCTGGCCGAGAAGAACCGCGCCGAGCTGGTGCGGGTCATAGGCAACGTGGCGGTGCTGTACCGCCGCAACCCGGATCCGGAGAAGCGGAAGATCGAGCTGGACTGAGCCCCGGTCGACCCCGGCGCCGCGGGCGTTTGTGCGGCGCGGGCCGGCGCGCTATAGTTACAGCACCGCGCCAGGGGGTTCCATGGGACTGGACGAGTTCTCCGACCTGATACACCTCTCCTACTTCTCCGACACGGCCAAGGCGATAGTCAGCGAGACCACCGTCAGCGGCGTGCTGGACCGGATGATGGAACGGATCGGCGACTGCTTCGCCCCGCAGAACTGGTCCCTCCTGCTCCTGGACCGGAAGACCGACCAGCTGGTGTTCCGCATCGCGGTGGGCCAGGCGGGCGACGAGCTCAGGGGCAGGCGCATCCCGGCCTTCGAGGGCGTCGCGGGCTGGGTGGTGGCCAACGCCCAGGCGCTGATCGTTGAGGACGTCTCCGCCGACACGCGCTTCAGCGAGCGGGTGGACACCATCACCGGCTTCACCACCGAGTCGATCATAGCCGTCCCGCTCAAGACCGACGACCGGGTGTTCGGGGTGATCGAGCTGATCAACAAGCTGGACGGGACGCGGTTCTCCGCCCTGGAGCTGCGCACCCTGGCCACCATCGCCGAGTTCACCGCCATAGCCATCCAGCGCGCGGTCTACCTGGGCCAGCTCAGGCGCCAGGCCCTGACGGATCCGCTGACCGGGCTCCTCAACCGGCGCGGCCTGGACCGCCTGCTGGAGCGCGAGCGCTCGAGGATGAAGCGGCACGGCGGGCAGATCGCCTTCATCCTGGCCGACGTGGACGCGTTCAAGGCCATCAACGACGAGCGCGGGCACGCCGCCGGGGACGAGGTGTTGCGCGCGGTGGCCGCCGCCCTGATGGCCACCTGCCGGGAGAGCGACGCGGTGGCCCGCTACGGCGGCGACGAATTCCTGGTGGCCATGCCGGAGACCGGGATGGCCGAGGCGGAAGCGGCCAGGAAGCGCTTCCAGGCCGCGCTGGCCGAGGCTGGATCCGGTCCGGCCGGCCCGTTCTCGGTCACCCTGGGCGTGCACGCCGGCGACCAGGCGGACACCGACACGGTCATCGAGCGCTCCGACCGCGACCTCTACCGCCGCAAGGAACAGAAGCCCGGTTCCGGCTTCGGGGACAGCATCCTGGCCATCATGGACGAGGAGCAGCAGGAAGCCACCGACTGACTCCGGTCAGCGCTTCTGTTCGAAGTGGCTGAACTCCATCGAGAAGGACGCGCGGCCCTGGGACACGGAGCGCAGGCTGGTGGAAAAGCCGAACATGACGGCCAAAGGGGCCTGGGCGTGGACGACGTCGATCGCGGCGCGGGATTCCGAGCCGTGGATCATGCCGCCGCGCTGGGACAGGAGGCTCATCACCTCGCCCATGTAGTCCTTGGGCGTCATGATGTCCACCTTCATCACCGGCTCCAGCATCACCGGGCCGGCCTGCCGGCAGGCCTCGTCGAAGCCCATGCTGGCGCAGGCCTCGTAGGCGAAGGGCGTCGCCGAGAGCTCGTCGTACTGGATGCCGGTGAGCGTGACGCCTATGTCCACGCAAGGGTAGCCCAGCATGATGCCGCCGGCGAAGGCGTTGTTCACCGCGCGCTCCACGGCCTCGTAGATCTCGTCGGGGACCTTGTGGTCGCGGACGGCCTTTTCGTAGCGGTTCCCCGAGCCGCGCTCCAGCGGCTCGACGCGGAGGGTCAGCCCGGCGGCCACGTCCTTGCCGGCCATGGTGCGGGCGTACTTCTCGCCGTGCTCCACCGTCTTGGTCACCGACTCGCGGTACGACACCTGCGGGTTGCCCACCTTGGCGCCCACCTTGAACTCGCGCAAAAGGCGGGTGACCAGAACGTCCAGGTGGAGTTCGCCCATGCCCCGGATGATCAGCTGGCCGGTGTCCTCGTCCTCGCCGGTCTGGAAGGTGGGGTCCTCGCGGGAGAGTATGTCCAGGGTCTCGCGCAGCTTGTCCCGGTCCGACATGGTCTTGGGCTCGATGGCCACGGAGATCACCGGCTCGGGGAAGTGCATGTGCTCCAGGAGCAGGGGCTTGCCCTCCGTGCCCACGGTGTCGCCGGTCTGGGCCAGCTTCATGCCCACGAACACGGCTATGTCGCCTGCGCCAATCTCGTCGATGGCCTCGCTGCGGTTGGCGTGCATGCGCAGGATGCGGGTGACGCGCTCGCGCTTCTTCTTGCCCACGTTGAACACGGTGCCGGCTGTCTTGACGACGCCGGAGTACATGCGCACGTAGCAGAGCTGGCCGGCCTCGCGGTCGTACTGCACCTTGAACACCAGGCCCAGGGGATAGCCTTCCGGGTCGCAGGGAATCTCCAGGTGCTCTTCCTTCTTGGGGTCGAAGGCCGAGGCGGGCGGCACGTCGCGCGGCGCGGGCAGGTAATCAACCACGGCGTCCAGGAGGGGCTGCACGCCCATGTTGCGCCGCGATGCCCCGCAGAGCACCGGGACGATGGAGCGTGCGATGGCCTGCTCGCGCAGGGCGCGGCGCACCAGGGCTTCAGGGATGGCCTCGCCGTTGAGGAACAGGTCGGTGATCTCCTCCGAATGCGCGGAGAGCGCGTCCAGGAGTTTCTCGCGCCACTCGGCCGCCATCGCGGCCCGCTCGGGTGCCACGGGGGAGCGCAGGGGCGGGACGCTCGCGTCGGCCGTGTCGTAGCGGATCTCCTCCATGGTCACCAGGTCGATGGCGCCTTCGTAGTCGCTTTCCTTGCCGATGGGGATCTGCACGGGCGCCGGGTTGGCGGCGAACTTCTCCCGGATCTCCTCCACCACGGCGAAGAAGTCCGCTCCCAGGCGGTCCATCTTGTTCACGTAGGCTATGCGCGGCACGTGGTAGCGGTCGGCCTGGTGCCAGACCGTCTCGCTCTGGGGCTCCACGCCGCCGACCGCGCAGAACACGGCGACCGCGCCGTCCAGGACGCGCAGGGAGCGCTCGACCTCGGCGGTGAAGTCCACGTGGCCGGGCGTGTCGATGATGTTGATCTGGTGCTCGCGCCAGAAGGTGGTGGTGGCCGCGCTCTGGATGGTGATGCCGCGCTCCTGCTCCTGCTCCATCCAGTCCATCACCGCCTCGCCGTCGTCCACCTCGCCCAGCTTGTAGGTCTTGCCCGAGTAGTAGAGTATGCGTTCCGTGGTGGTGGTCTTGCCGGCATCTATATGCGCCATGATGCCTATGTTGCGCATGCGGTCGAGGTTCATTGTGTTGCTCCGCCGGCACTATATACGGAATAACGCGTGTTTTGCAAGGCAAGGGCACGCTTTGCGCCCCCGTACAGGCCCGGTGCAGCGCGCTCGCTAGCGTCGCCCGTCGTGGGCAGCGCCGGCCAGCCACATGAGGGCCCCGCCTGCGAGCGACACGCCGGCGGCCATGACGAACACCGCCCGGCCCCCGGCGGCCTGCATGAGGAAACCGGCGACGGCCGACACCAGGGCACGGCCCAGCTCGCTGACGGTGGTCAGGCCCATGTAGCGGCCCAGGAGCTCCGGCCGCGCGTGCTCGGGCACGAAGCGCGACTGGACCGCCGAGCCCCAGATCTCGCCCACGGAGAGCGTGAACATGGACAGGAGCAGGGGCACGGGGGAGCCCAGGAAGGCGAAGCCCAGGAAGCCGGCCGCGAAGGCCAGCTTGGACAGGCCGGCCGGCGGCCCGATGCGCGCTACGCGCAGGAGCCGGCTTGCCGGCAGCTGGCCGAACACGCAGACCAGCGAGTTGACGAACAGGATGCCGGCGTAGACCCAGCCCTCCTGCCCGCCTTCCTTCAGGAACACGCCCAGCCAATCCTGGATGAGGCCGTACGCGCCCCATGTGAGGCTCATGCCCGCCATCCAGAGCCAGAAGACCCCGTCGCGGAGTATCTCCGCGACGGCCGCGCCCGACGATCGGCGCTCCGCCGCGCGCGCGGCCAGGCGGGATTCCGCGCCGGGAGCCGGTGCGCCCGCCGAGCGCCTGGCCAGGACCAGGGGAGCCGACTCGGGCACCACCAGGGCCAGGAACAGGCCCACCGCCAGGTTGAGGGCCCCGGCCGCGAAGAAGCCGGCCTTGGGGGCGGCGGCGAACAGGGCCACGCCGATCAGCGGACCCCAGCCGAAGGCCGCGTTCAGGGCGATGCGGTTGAGGGCGAAGGCCTCCGAGCGGCGGTCCGCCGGGCAGTGATCCGACAGGGCGGCGTTGGTGGCCGGCCGGTAGAAGGTGCGGGTCATGCCGTTCAGGAAATTGAGCAGGGCCAGGAGCCAGACCGTGTCCCCGGCGAAGGCGAAGCCGAACATGGCCAGCCCGCTCAGGCACACGCCGACCACCTGCACGGGCTTGCGGCCCCACTTGTCCGACAGGTGGCCTCCCCAGGCCCCGAAGGCGACGCTGGCCACGGGCGAGGCGGCGAGCACCAGGCCCAGGGCGCCCAGGCTGACGCCGGCGCCGTGCATGTACAGGCTCAGGTAGGGGACCACCATGAAGCGGCCGGTGGACTCCACC
This sequence comes from Spirochaetota bacterium, assembly GCA_022709445.1. GTDB lineage: Bacteria > Spirochaetota > Spirochaetia > Treponematales > UBA12059 > JAKLIU01. Next base: position 6,676 of record JAKLIU010000084.1, read on the forward strand.
ATGGTGGCCGCGGTGAGGAGCCAGACGGCCCGGGGGAAGCTGGCGACGTAGGTGCGGAGACGGGAGACGAGGCCCCCTCGGGTCGGGGACCCGGGGCCGGATGCGGGAGCGTTCGGGGTCATGGTGGGGCCAGTATAGCGAGATGTCATGCGCGGTGAAATGGCGGATTCGTGGCAAGCGTCGGGATGCCGCGGGGACATCCGATGCCGTGCGCGATGACCTGCGCTGCGCGCAATGACCTGCGCCGTGCGCAAGGGATGGGAGCGCGCGCCGGCCGGCGCGAAAACCCCGCAGGCGCGGAGCGCCGAGGAGTTTGACGCGGACAGCCCGGTCCGCCGCCCGCGGGCGGCGGATGCGCCCAAGAAAGAAGCGATGGCGAGGCTTGCCGTTTCGTGCATTTTTGATGCAATTTCCGCAGGTATATACATATAGGGCTGAAAAACGGTATTGTATACGCTCGGCCGCCGTCGCCATGGGGGCGCCCTGGGCCGCCTGACCGTACACGAGGACACGCATGACATATTCCACCGCAGAGCTCCTGGCGCCCGCCGGGAACCCAGAGGCCCTGGATGCCGCGATAGGCGAGGGCGCCGACGCGGTCTACCTGGGGCTCAAGACCTTCAACGCGCGCATGCGCACCAGCAACTTCGCCTACAGCCAGTTCGAGGCCGCGACCGAGTCCCTGCACAAGATGGGCAAGAAGATCTACGTCACGGTGAACACGGTCTTCGAGCAGCGCGAGGCCGACCGGATGTACCAGCTCCTGCAGTACCTGGAGAAGGTGGGGCCCGACGGCGTCATCGTGCAGGACCTGGGCACGGTCAAGCTGGCGCGCGACAACTTCCCGGCCCTGAGGCTGCACGCCTCCACCCAGATGAACGTGGGCAGCGCGCCCGGCGCGAACTTCCTGTCGCGCTTCGGGTTCAAGCGCGTGGTGCTGTCGCGCGAGCTGTCCCTGGGCGAGATCCAGGCCGTGCGCGCCAACACCAACATGGAGCTGGAGACCTTCGTGCACGGGGCGCTCTGCGTGAGCGCCTCCGGCGCGTGCCTGTTCTCCAGCTACCTGGGCGGGCGCTCGGCCAACCGCGGCGCCTGCACCCAGGCCTGCCGCCGCATGTTCCGGGCGGAGGACGACGCGGACGGCTACTTCTTCAGCCCGGACGACCTGCAGCTGGTGGAGAAGGTCCCCGAGCTGGTCGAGGCCGGCGTGGGCACCTTCAAGATCGAGGGGCGCATGAAGAGCTCCGAGTACGTGGGCACCGTGGTCGCGGCCTACCGCTACATGCTGGACAACTGGCGCTTCGACCGCGAACGCGCCGCCGCCAAGGCCCTGTCCATCCTGCAGGGGGACTTCGCCAGGCGCAAGACCACGTTCTGGTTCGATGGCGAGGTCAAG
>JAKLIU010000085.1 GCA_022709445.1 Spirochaetota bacterium
GACAAACTGGAACTCACGCACCCCGGTGGAACCGTAAAGAACGTGGGTGAAATACTCGCCGTGGATGAGATTCCCGGAGGCCGTGCGCAGGGTATCCGACTGCCGCCCCACCACGCGGGCCAGGCGCAGGGTGGCGCGTTCCACCGTCACCGAGCTGTGCAGGTCGATGAACCCGGCAACCGGAGCGGCTATCTTCTTGGCGAGCTGCCGCGCGTAGTCCACGCGGTCCTTCGGAAGATGGAGTTTCGTTCTCATGGTCCGTCCTTTTCTCGTCGCTGCCGCGCGTGGCGGCCCTTCATTCTACCACGCGGCCGCGACCGCTGTCGCGTCCCGCGGGCACGTTCCCTCATGGTCCGGGCGCGTTGCCCGGGGCGCGTCCCGCCCCGGGCAACCGGGCTCCTGCGGGCTTCGGCCGCGAGCGGCCGCTGGCGCGCCCTCCGGATCCCTCGCGCTTATAAGCGCGCAGGAAATCGCGGGTCAGTCTTTCACTTCACCCGCGGTCCCCTCGTAGAACGCGGTGGCGCGTTCGACCAGGGCGCCGTCCAGTCCCAGCATCGCGGCCACCGCCAGGGCGTCGCTCTCGCCAGCGCTGCCCCCGAGGTCCTCGACCACCCGGTAGCGCATGTGCCGGTTGATGCCCGCCAGCCGCGCGGCCAGGGGAGCGTCCCCGTCCAACGCCTGGATGGCCGCGTCGCGGTCCAGCCCCAGCATGCGACGGTATTCCGCGCCCGGCACGCGGGCCACGCCGCGGAAGTGCGTCGCGAAGAAGGCCCGCGCCGGCCGCTCTCCCGCCGCGCCGCCGCGCCCCGCGGCGTAGGCCTCCACGATGGCCGACAGCAGGGCCTCGGCCTCGTGGGAGCCCGTGGTGCGGGCCAGCTCGTCGAAGGCGATGAGCGCGTCGCCGCTCTCCCGCCAGGCCCGTTCCAGGCGCCACACCTCGAAGCCGAACCCGGACAGGCCGGCCAGGCGCTCCCCGGCCAGCTCGCCCACGTACTCGATGCGCCGGTACACGCGCGTGCGGAAGGCCGCGGCGGGCACGAACAGCCCGCACTGGGCCAGGAGCTGGAAGAACAGCACGGTCTTGAGCACCACCGTCTTGCCGCCCATGTTCGAGCCGAACAGCACCACCGCGTCCGCGCCAAAGCGCGCGCTCAGGGGCGAGTACGACAGGCCCAGCCGCCCGCACTCCAGCTGGCAGGGCACGAAGCGGGCCTCCTCCAGCACCATCGAGTCCGAGCCCAGATCCGGGCGCGTCATGCCCCACTCGGCGGCAAGCACCGCCCCGGCCCGCGCCAGGTCCCAGCGCGCGATCGCCGCAGCCGCCGCCGCCAGCCCGGGGATCGCCGCGGCCACCATGGAGGACAGCCGCGCCAGCACCCGGTTCTCGGCCTCCCGCTCGGACAGGAAGAGCCGCTCGCGCTCTTCCTGCAGGGACAGCTCCGCTGCCGACGGCCTGAGCCTCGCCAGCCAGCGGCCGTCGTCGTAGGGCTCCAGGGCGTAGCGGGCGGCGCGTGCCGGATCGGACGGGACGGACTCCCGCGCTATCAGGATGAACTCGCGCCCGTCGAAGGACAGGCCGTCCTCGAGACGCGCGACGGCCTCCGCGCGCGCCTTCTCGGCGCGCGCCCGCTCGCCGCAGTCGGCGAGCGCCGCGCGGACGCGCGCGAGGCCCTCGTCGTAGCAATCCGCCAAGTGGAAGCTCTCCGCGTCCGAGCCGCCTCGGTCCAGCTCGGCTGCCAGTTCCGCGCAGGCCGGCTCCAGCCCGAACGCCGCCTTCGTCCCCGCGTCGAGGACGGACAGCGCGCCGCGGTGGTTCGCCAGGAATTTCTTGACCTGGAACAGCTCGATGATCTCGTACTCGGCCTTGGCCTCGGACGGCAGCCGCGGCATGCGCCTGAGGTGGAACGACATGCGGTCCGCGGGTACGGGATCACCGGCTCGGGCGGACAGCCAGGAGGCCGCCCGCTCGATGTCGTCCCAGCGCGCCTCGATGGCCGCCCGGTCGGTCAGGGGCTGCCTGGCCTCGCGCTCGTCCCTGCCCCAGGGAGTCAGCGGGGCGTAGCGCTCCCAGAAGGCCTCCATGTCGCAGAAGTTCCATGCGTCCTTCATGCCTGCCCTCCCGTCACGGCCCCGGTTTCATGGGGATTGAACGACACCAGCGCGGCCGCCGGGCCGTCCCCGAGGCGGTCCAGGAATTCCCCGTCCCGCAGGTTGCGGCACGCCACCGAGAAGCCCGCGAACTCCACCCGGGTTCGCACGCTCAGTTCGCGTTCCCGCGCGAAGGCCGACAGCTCCGGCCATTCCAGGAACACCTTGGTGAAGTCCTCCACGGAGACCCGCCTGGCGCCGCGGGGAAGCCGTGCGGCGGTCTCCGCCGTCAGGGGGCCTTCCAGTACGCAGGCACCGTCATCGCTCGCGCAATCGCCGCGTGCGCCATTGGCCAGGGGCAGGGAGGCCAGGAAGGCCAGGCGCCGAACCCTCGCCACGGACTTGTCCAGGTTCGCGGGATCCACACGCATGACGTACGCGAACCGGGCTCCCGGGCGGCCGGCGGCCTGCGTGATCCGGTTGATCGCGCCGTCCACCAGGGCCGTCGTGGAGAGTCCGCCCTCGAGGATGCGCGCAAGGGCCCAGGCCACCGAGCTGTTGCCCTCCGGCCCGACCAGGGCGGCCTGCCCGTCCCGGGTGGCCCGCGCGATGGCGAGCCTGCCCAGGGCCGTGCTGCCCGGCAGGGCGTCCAGGATCTCGGGAGCGGAGCCGCTCGGGCGCAGGAAGCGCTCGGCGGTCAGGAAGACGTCGCCCGCGCGCAGGGGCACCGCCGGCTTGCGGGCCCCCGACAGGAAATCCCGCCCCTCGCCGTCGTAGCCCACGGTGAGCAGGGCCGGCGGCTGCAGTCCGGCCTCCCGGCACGCCCTCCTGGCCAGCTCGGCAGCGCGGTTCATGAAGGTGGTCTTGCCGCAGTGCTTCTCCGGCCCCGTCACGAAGGTCACCCTCCCCGCGAACTCCCCTCCCGTATCAAGCATTTGAAATCGGCCTGTAATCAAGAATTGAACCACAGAGACACAGAGGCACAGAGCGGAAAGCGCAAATCATGGAGAGAAGAGAGGGGAAATCACTCATCATACAAATCACTTCCGGTCATCTCTTCAGCCTCTCCATCCTTTTCTTCTCTGTGTCTCTGTGACTCTGTGGTCTGTTCTGCCGTGTTACCGCTTGCCTCTGGGGGTGAGGGTGGCGGCGTTGCGGGCGGCGCGCACCAGGCCCTTGGGCTCGAGGGTCTTCTCGTCGCCGGACAGGAGCCGTGCCACGCCGCAGGTGGCGTTCAGCTGCACCTCGTCGTAGCAGATGCGGCACTTGCCGCAGTCCTCGTGGTACTCGCGCGGCTCGTCGTAGGTGGTGATCACGCCCTCGTAGTTGCGCAGCACCACGCGCTTGTCGTTGCTGGTGATCAGGTAGTCGGGCATCACCGGGGTCTTGCCGCCGCCGCCGGGGGCGTCCACCACGAAGGTGGGCACGGCCAGGCCGGTGGTGTGGCCGCGGAGGTTCTCGATGATCTCGATGCCCTTGCTGACCGTGGTGCGGAAGTGGCTGATGCCGCGTGACAGGTCGCACTGGTAGATGTAGTACGGCCGCACGCGGATGGTGAGGAGCTTCTGCACCAGCTTCTTCATGAGCACCGGGCAGTCGTTCACGTCGCGCAGGAGCACGCTCTGGTTCCCCAGGGATATGCCGGCGTCGGCCAGCTTGCGGCAGGCCTCGCGGGCCTCGGCGGTGATCTCCTTGGGGTGGTTGAAGTGGGTGTTCAGGTACAGCGGGTGGTACTTCTTGAGCATGTTCACCAGGTTGTCGGTGATGCGCTGGGGCATGACCACCGGCGTGCGCGAGCCGATGCGGATGATCTCCACGTGGGGGATGGCCCGGATCTTGGCTATGATGCGCTCCAGCTTCTCGTCGGACAGCACCAGGGGGTCGCCGCCGGAGATGAGCACGTCGCGCACGATGGGCGTGTTCCTGATGTACTCGACGGCCGCGTCGATGTGCTCGTCCATCATGTTGGCGTCTTCCTCGCCCACGATGCGCCTGCGCGTGCAGTGGCGGCAGTTCATGGAGCAGATGTGCGTCACCAGGAGCAGCACGCGGTCGGGGTAGCGGTGCGTGAGTCCGGGCACCGGGCTGTCGGCGTCCTCGTGCAGGGGGTCGTCCTGGTCGCTCTCGTCGAAGTGGGTCTCCGGCAGGCGCGGGATGGCCTGCAGACGGACCGGGCAACCGGGGTTGCCCTGGTCGATCAGCGAGGCGTAGTACGGGGTGATGGCCATGCGGAAGGTCTTGAGCACCTCGCTGACGTCCGCCTTCTCCTTCTCGGAGAGCGGGATCACCTTGGCCAGGGTCTCCACGTCCTTGATGTTGTTCTTCATCTGCCAGTGCCAGTCGTTCCACTGCTCCGGCGTCACGTCCTTGTACAGCGGTATCTTCTTGTAATCGTAGCTCGGATAATCGTGCATATGCTCTCCTTACGTTAATTGAACCACAGAGACACAGAGACACAGAGAAGGCAAACTATTTTTTCAGGCTAGAGTCGAATGAGGCATGGATCAAACCTTTGCCCTTATTTCCACTCTGTGCCTCTGTGCCTCTGTAGTCTGTCTTCATTTGAGTATCATCCCCTGAGTTTCAGGTGGGCGCGCACTTCGTCGGGGGTCGCCGGCGCGAGGCCGGCTTCGTGGGCGATGCGTACCGCGCGCTCCACGAACTGCGCGTTGCTCTTGGCCAGCACTCCCTTGGAGTAGTATACGTTGTCCTCGAAGCCCACGCGTATCCACGCCCCGTTGGCGATGGCCCCGAACTGGGCCGGAAGCGACGCCCGGCCTATGCCCATCACCGTGTAGTCCGCCCCGGCCGGCAGCGCCCGGATGAAGGCCGACAGGTTCTCCACGCTGTAGGGCGCGGCTGCCGGCACGTTGAGCACGAAGCCGTAGTGGTACGGCGCCTCCAGGAGCCCTTCCTTGATCAGGAAGTGGCTGGCGTACACGTGGCCCAGGTCGAAGCACTCCAGGGTGGCGCGCACCCCGCGTTTCTTGAACTCGGCCGCGAAGGCGCGCATGGTGGGCAGGTCGTTCACGATGTACTCGTCCCCGAAGTTCACGGTGCCGCAGTCCAGGCTGGCCATCTCGGGTTCCAGCTCCGCCACCGGACGCAGGCGCTCCTCCGCGGTGTCGCCCACCGCGCCGCCGGTGGTCAGCTCGATCACGATGTCGCTCTTCCTGCGTATCGCGTCGATGGCCTCCTTGAAGCGCTTCACGCTCTGCGTGGCCTTGCCCTTCTCGTCGCGCACGTGCAGGTGCAGGATAGCCGCGCCGGCGGCCCGGCACTCCTCGGCGGTCCTGGCCACCTCGTCCGGCGTTATCGGCAGCGCCGGCTGCAGTTCCTTGCTCGTCTCCGCGCCCGTGCAGGCGCAGGTGATCACTATCTTCCCGTCCAAAGCCATGGTTCCTCCTAATTAGTCGATGGGACCGAACAAAATCGAACCACAGAGACACAGAGTCACAGAGAAGACCGCGACTAAAGCATGAGACGGCGTATGCCGCCAGCCAGGTTCGCAACCTTGAAGTTCATCAGCAAGCCCTTACTCCAACCGCCAAGGCGCATGTATGAAAGGACCTGTGCGGCATGCACCGGCAACAGCTGATCCACGCACTTCACCTCGACAACGACCGAATCCTCAACCAGAAGATCCACGCGCAAGGTGCCATCGATCCGCGTACCCTTGTAGAGCACCGGCAACTGAAGTTGCCTCAGGAATCGTATTCCTCGCGATCCAAGCTCCAGCGCCATTGCGCTCTCATAGATGCTCTCGAGCAAGCCCGGTCCCAGTTCCTTATGCACCTCGATGGCGCATGCGATGATTGATTCGGTCTGTGGGTCCCGCTCGGCTTTCTCCACTCTGTCATTCCCTCTCTGTGCCTCTGTGTCTCTGTGGTCTTCCTTTGCTTTCCGTATCACCCCTTCGCCGGGAATTTCTCCATCATCAGTTCCAGGCTCTCGCGTATCGCGCTCAGGGCCTTCTGGATGTCGGCCTCAGTGTGGCGGTACGAGAGGTACCAGTGGTGGAAGGGCTGGATGAAGAGCCCGCGGCGGATGGTCTGGGTGTAGAAGTAGTCGCGGCGCATCTTGTAGGTCTTGTCCGGGTCCCCGGGAGCCTGCTCGAAGGTGAAGAAGGGCATGGGGGGGATGCCGTTCACGTTCACCGGCGAGCCGGTGGCGTCCACGGCCTTCTGGATCTCCGCCAGGAACCGGGTCCCGCGCTCCCAGATCTTGTTGGGCACGTCCTCGCGCTTGAGTATCTCCATGCACTTGATGGCGGCGACCATCTCCAGGCTGTTGGGGAAGAAGGTCGAGCTGACGAACACCTTCTTCTCGCAGACTGACATGATCTCGCGCTTGCCGGCCACGCAGGAGATCGGGTAGCCGTTGGCCATGGCCTTGCCGAAGGTGGCCAGGTCCGGGGTGACACCGTAGCGCTCCTGGGCCCCGCCGAGGGCCGCGCGGAAACCGGTGCGGATCTCGTCGAAGATGAGCACGGCCCCGTGTTTGCGGGTGAGTTCCTTCACGGCCTCCAGGTAACCCGCCGGCGGCGGGGTCACGGGCTTGGCCAGGGGGTGGCCAACCGGCGTGATGATCACGCAGGCGACCTTGCCCTCGTGCGCATCCAGCTTCTCTTCAAGGTGCCTGATGTCGCCGTACTCGAACTCATCGGTCAGGGCGAGCACTTCCTCGGGCACGCCGCCGTGGTTCTCGACGCACCAGTCGTGCCAGCCGTGGTAGCCGCAGCGCAGGATCATGCTCCGGTCCGTGTAGCCGCGGGCTATGCGCGTGGCCAGGGTGGTGGCGTCGGAGCCGGTCTTGACCGGGATCACCTGCTCGGCGCAGGGTACCAGCTCGATGACCTTGCGCTCGAACTCGTTCTGCGCCGGCTGCACCAGGCTGAAGCAGAAGCCGCGCTCGTCCATCTGCTTCTTGACCGCGTCGTTGATCTCCGGCTCGTCGTAGCCCAGGATGATCGGCCCGTACGCGCAGAGCATGTCGATGTAGTCGTTGCCGTCCACGTCCACGATGTGGCCGCCGTGGCCCCTGTCGATGAAGATGGGATACTCGCCCTGGATGAAGTTGTAGGGCCGCCGGATCCCCATGACGCCGCCGGGGGAGAGCCGCTGGGCCTCCTCGAACATGGCCATGGACTTGTCCAGCCTGAGCTTGGGATACTCGTTCGCCATAAGTCGCCGTCCTCGCTATCGGGTAGGATGGTCTCGTCCATCCGCCGGATCGGGGATCCGGCTTCCGATAAATTCCGGCTCGCTCGCGCGGGGCCCTGCCGCGGCCGAAGCCGGGAAGGGACGCGTTCGCTCGCCGCGCCGGGGACGGGGAGCCCCCGGGGCGAGAGGCGGACTGACACCGCCGTCTCACATTGTTCCATCTCCGGGCCATGACGCGAACGGACGACGGACGGCCGGTTCGCGGACGGAAGTCGGACTGCCCCCGCCGGTGCCCCGCGCTTTCGCGGACCGGCTCGCCGAACTCCCGAACCCGGATCGCGCTGTCGCGGACGGGGCCGTGCGGCCTCCTCGCGCGGAGCGCATCGTTTTTACTTTACGTACTGGTCCTCGAAATACTTGCGCAGCTGGGCGTTCTCGCGGAGCTCCCACAGGGTGATCTCGGCGTGGTCCTTGGTGTAGCCGTTGCCGATGATCATGAGCACGTCCTTGCCTATGCCTTCCGCGCCCAGGGCCGCGCGGGTGAAGCTGGTGGCCATGGAGAAGAAGTACACGATGCCGTTGTCGCGGACCGGGAGTATGCTGGCCATCTCGCAACCGGCGATGTTCACGCAGTTGATGACGATGTCCACTTCCTTGCCGCCGTTGGCCTTGAGCACCGCCTCGAGCACCTCGACCGGCTTCTGGGAGTCGGCCATGACGATCTCGTGGCAGAGCTTCATCTCGGTCAGGGGCTTGC
>JAKLIU010000086.1 GCA_022709445.1 Spirochaetota bacterium
TGCCTGTGCCTGACCGGCCGCACCATCGAGAGCAACCTGGCGGCCCTCGACCGCTACCGGGGCTTGGTGGACCTGGCCGAGCTGCGCGCCGACTTCCTGGATCCCCAGGAGCAGTTCCGCATACGCTCCTTCCCCGAGAAGGCCGGCCTGCCGGTCATCCTGACGGTGAGGCGGCGCACCGACGGCGGGCGCTTCGATTCCGGGGAGGGCGTGCGCTTGGTCATCCTGGCCAAGGGGCTGGCCTTCGCCGACGCCAACCGCCGCAAGAACTTCGCCTACGTCGACATAGAACACGACCTGCACATCCCCGCCCTGCAGGAGGCCGCCCGCACCTTCGGCACCAAGATCATACGCACCCTCTACTGCCCCGACGGCATGCCCGCGGACCTGGACCGGGCGTGGAAGGAACTGTCGTCGCGTCCCGGGGAGATACCCAAGCTCGCGGTGAGGGCGACGGGCATACAGGACACCGAGGCGCTCTTCCGGTATTTCTCCCCCCTGCCCAAGGACGACGAGCGAATCGTGGGCGCCCTGGGCGAGTACGGCCTCTGCACGCGGCTCCTGGCCGACCGCCTGGGCAGCATGTTCGAGTACGCAAGCGCGAGCCGCGCCGGCCTGGAACCGACCACGCCGGGCCAGATGGACCCGGAGGACCTGATCGCCACCTACCGGGGAAAGGCTCCCCGGCCGGACTGGAACCTCTACGGGCTGCTCGGGGGCCCTCCCGTGATCGGCTCGCTGTCCCCGGCCCTCCACAACGGCGGCTTCGAGCGCGCCGGACTCCCCGCGCTCTACCTGCCCTTCCCCGCGGACGACCTGGATTCCTTCATGCGCCTGGCCGAGCTCCTCTCGCTCAAGGGCTTCTCCATCACCGTGCCCATGAAGGAGCGCATACTCCAGCGCCTGTCGGCCCGGTCCAGGGAAGTGGACGAGATAGGTGCCTGCAACACGGCCATACGTACCGCCCACGGCTGGTCGGGCTACAACACGGACGCCTGGGGCTTCAAGAAGGCCGTGCTGGAGTTCCTGGGGCTCCCGTCGCTCAAGGGCATCAGGGCATGCATAGTCGGCGCGGGCGGGGCCGCGAGGGCTGTGGCCTACGTCCTCTATGAGCTGGGCGCCGAGGCCTGCGTGATAAACCGCAACATGAGCAAGGCCAAGCACCTCGCCGAACGCTACGGCATGGAATGGTCCGGCATGGCCGAGAAAGCGGTGGAGCTGATGGGCCGCTACAACGACCTCATCATCCAGACCACCAGCGTCGGCATGGAAGGCGGCCAGCCGGGCGACCCCATCGACTGGTACGAGTTCACCGGCCGCGAGGCCCTGTTCGAGAGCATCTACAACCCCGTGGAGACCGTCCTGCTCAAGCGGGCCAGGGCCGCGGGCTGCAGGAGCCTCAACGGCCTGCCCATGCTGCACGCCCAAGCCGCGGCGCAGTTCACCCTGTTCACGGGGATGGAATATCCCCGGGCCGCGCCCTGAACGCCGGCGCGAAAGGACCGCTCCCCATCATGGAAGAAACCGACAAGCCGGCCCCCGAGGCCTCCTTCACCGTGCACCGCTCCGCCTTCGTCGCCATCGTGGGGCGGCCCTCCGCCGGCAAGTCCACCCTGGTGAACGCCATCTGCGGCGAGAAGGTCGCCATCGTGTCGCCGGTGCCGCAGACCACGCGAAACACGGTGCGCGGCATACTCACCCGGACCGACTGCCAGCTGGTGTTCCTGGACACGCCGGGCATCCACGACTCGGACAAGTCCATGAACAGGCGCCTCAAGGACGTGGCCTCGCACGCGCTCTCGGACGCCGACCTGGTGCTGTACGTGATCGATTCCACCCGGGCCCCCGGGGCCGAGGAGGAGGCCATCGCGGCGCTCCTCGGGAAGTTCTCCCGCAAGACCCTGGTGGCGGTGAACAAGATCGACGCGCGGGAATCCGCCCCCGCCCGCTCGCGCGCCTTCCTGTCGGAGAAGCTGCCCGGCCTGGCGGCCTTCGACCTGTCGGCGGAACAGGGTACCGGGGTCCCGGCCCTGGTGGACGCGCTCATGGACGCCGCGCCCCCGGGACCGGAGTACTACCCGCCGGAGTACTACACAGACCAGGAACCCGTGTTCCGCATCGCGGAGACCATACGCGAGAAGGTCTTCCTGCACACGCGCGACGAGGTGCCCCACGCCGTCTACGTCGAGTACAGCAGCCACCACATGCTGGACGACGGCACGCTGGTCTACGAGGGCGAACTGGTGGTCGAGCGCGACACCCAGAAGGGCATACTGATAGGGAAGGGCGGAGCCATGATCCGCCAGATCCGCGAGGAAGCGGAGAAGGACCTTGGGGACATCTTCCCCTACCCGGTCAGGCTGTCCATCAAGGTGCGGGTGGATCCGGACTGGAAGAAGGACGAGACCCTGCTCAAGCGCCTGATCCAGTAGGCCATGCCCAACAGATTCCTGCGCCTGATGGACGAGCGCGGAGAGCGCTCGGTCGCCGCGCTCAAGCGCCTCTACCGCGCGGCCTGCAAGCGCGTCCATCCCGACGCGCTGCGAGCCGGCGCCGATCCGCACGGGAGCCCCGCGCCCGACGGGCGGGCCTTCATGGCCATACGCGCCGAGTACGAGGAAGCGCTGGCCGCGATGCGGGATGTTCCCGGGACCGGCAAGGTCATCGAGGGCCGGCCCGTTCCCCGGGAAGAACCCGCCGCCGCACGCTCCCCCGCCCGTCGCGGCTCCGCGCCGGGCGATCCCGCCGCCCCGGACCGGGACGGGCCGGCCGCGGCGCGGACGCAGGCAGGCGCATCCGCGGCCTCGCCGGCGCGGTCCCGCGAACCGCCCTCGCTGGCCGCATTCAGGGAAGCCTGCGCGCGGATCGGTACCGCTTCCGGGGCCTGGGACGACGATCCCTACCGCTGGAAGCCGTCGGTGGAATCGGTGACCGAGCTCCTGGTGCTGGCCCATGCGGTCTCGGGGGGGCGCATGGGCGCCGAGCTGGGAGCGCTTGAGACGGTGCTCTCCTCGCTGATAGCCAGGCGGGCGGAACTGGCGCGCTACCCCGGCATCATGACCCGCATGGCCATGCTGTACCGGGCGTTCTCCCACTGGTCGGCATGGAGGACCGGGGGGGACGGGCTGGAGCTGGCGGCGTGCAGGACCCGTCTCGTCGAGCTGGAGGACCCGACGGCCACCCTGGTGAAATCGGCCGCGGTGGCGGACGTGACCGATTCCTTCCCGGCCGCCGCCCGCTTCCTGCGGGTGGCCTGGGGACTGCCGGGCGACCTGATCGATCCCGGACCTCCCGGCCGCGACGGGACTACGCCAGGGCGTTGACCTTCTGCCGGTCCTTGGCCGCCTCCCCGAAACCCAGTTCCAGGCAGGCCATCAGGGCGGTCTCCGCCCTGGGGAACACCGAGCAGTCCAGCTTCTCGCGTTCATCGGATGAAAAATCGGAGAGCACCCAGCCGGATATGTCGTCGTGGCCCGGACGGCCTATCCCGAAGCGAAGGCGCTTGAAGTCGGCGGTGCCGAAGCGCTCCTTCATGGACCTGAGCCCGTTGTGGCCGCCCAGGCCCCCGCCATCCTTGAGGCCGAAGAAACCGAAGGGCAGTTCCAGCTCGTCGTGCACCACCAGGATCTCGGCCGGCTCCACCTTGTAGAAGCGCGCGATCTCCGCGGCGCTGTCGCCGGACAGGTTCATGTAGGTCTCCGGCGCGAGGAACCATGCCCTGCCGCCCGGGGCGTCGAAGGCGGCCCATCGCCCCTTGTAGCCGCGCTGCCAGGACAGGGAGGGGAATACCCCGAGCGACTCGAGGAACTGCCATGCCACGTTGTGGCGGTTGCCGCGGTACTCGCGGCCGTGGTTGCCCAGGAAGACGAACAGCTTGATCATGGCTGATAGACCCTTTCCGATCCCGCGGTCGGATAGTACAATGCGCGGCCGGTGCATGCAAAGGAGTCTCCATGACGGACACCATCTACGTGATAGGGCACAGGAATCCGGACACGGATTCCGTCGTCGCCGCGACCGCCTACGCCCACCTTAAGCGCGAGCTGGGGACGGGGAACTGCGTCGCCGCGCGCGCCGGCAAGATGAACCCCCAGTCGGAGTACGTCTTCGAGCGCTTCAGGGTGCCCTTCCCGGCTTTCGTGCCCGACCTGGTCCCCAAGGTGGACTACTACCTGGGCGCGCCGCCGGTGACGGTGGATCGCGGCACCCCGCTGTGGGACGCCCTGTCCATGATGAACCAGAGCGGGCAGAAGGCCCTGCCCATCGTGGACGGGGACGGCAAGTACCGCGCCATGCTGCACTACAGCTCCTTCGCGCAGAACATCCTCAAGAAGATCAACCCGCACAAGAAAGCCATCATCCCCACCAGCGTGGGCAGGCTCCAGGCGACCATCAAGGCCCAGCCGGTCTGCACCTTCGACCCGGAGGAGCAGTTCAAGGCGCACATCCTGGTGGCCGCGCTGGAGACCGAGAGCTTCAAGCGCCACCTGGGCGCGGAGGCCGCCGACTCGGTGATCGTCATCGTGGGAGACCGGACGGACGTGCAGCGCCACGCCATCGAGTCCAGGGTGCGGGCGCTGGTCATCTCCAACGGGGCCCTCCTGGACCGCGAGCTCAAGGAGCTGGCGGAACGGAACCGCGTGTCGGTCCTGGTCTCGCCCTACGACACCTCGTCCACCAGCCTCCTGGTGATCTACTCCACGCCGGTGGAGACCATGGGCGACACGACGATACGGACCATCCAGCGCCACGAGACCCTCAAGCGCGCCCGCGAGGCCATCGCCGACTCGGCCAGCCGCTCCGTGCCCGTGGTGGACGAGGACGGCCGCGTGGTCGGCCTGTTCACAGAGGGCGACCTGATGCGCGAGCCCAACGTGTCGCTCATCCTGGTGGACCACAACGAGCTCTCCCAGGCGGTCGACGGCGCGGAGCACTACCGGGTGCTGGAGGTCATCGACCACCACAGGCTGGGCTCGTTCAGCACGCGCTACCCCATCACCTTCATCAACCGGGTGGTCGGATCCACCAGCACCATCATCGCGGGCATGTACCGCGACGCGCGCATCCCCATCCCCAGGCACATCGGCTCCCTCCTCCTGGCGGGCATACTCTCCGACACCCTGATCCTCAAGTCGGCGACCGCCACCGAGGCGGACCGCGACATGGCGGAGTACCTGTCCAACCTGACGGACCTGGAGATAGAGGAGCTGGGACGGGACATCATGAGCTCCGCGAGCATGGTGGGCAAGAAACCGGTGGAGGAGATCGTGCGCCTGGACATGAAGCAGTACCGCGCCGGAGAGGCCAGCTTCACGGTCAGCCAGGTTGAGGTGAACTCCCCCGACGAGATCATGGAACGCTCGGCCGAGGTGCTATCCGAGCTGGCCGTGATACGCAAGTCGGGAGGCAACTACTTCAGCGCACTCATGGTAACGGACATCACGGCCCTGTCCAGCGTGCTGTTCATAGAGGGCGACAAGGAGATGATCTCCCTCCTGCGCTACCCGCGGCTTGGCGACCGGGCCTTCGAGCTCAAGGACGTCCTGTCGCGCAAGAAGCAGCTGGTGCCGGTGCTCATCGAGCTGGCGGAGAAAGCCCTCAGCGAGTGAGGTTCCGCACGAAGCCGTCCCGGGACACGTAATTGCCCTGGGCGACCAGCTTCCCGTCCCGGTAGTAGCGCACGTAGGGGACGCTCCGGTTCCCGAACACGTCCTCCTTGAAGGCCATGAATTCCTCGAAGAAGGGCTCCCGGTCGTACTCCAGGAACCAGACCCTGGCGCCGGCCTCGGCCTCGGCGGCCTCCAGCCAGGAACTCATCATGGTCCACTGGGGGCACCAGCCCTGCGTCAGCACCACGGCGACGCGGGGTCCGGACGCCGTCACATCCGGGGGAAACTCCCCGTCCCGCATCGCGGCCTCGCACTGCGCCCGTTCCAGCTTGCTCGCCATGGCCCGTCCTCCGATCGAAAGATGCTCGGCAGATCACCGAATATACAATATACTGAAAGACGACACGGTGGGTCGGCACATCTTCGCCGGAGGGTCCGTTTGGGAGATAAAGAGTTGATCAAGCCGCTTGGCGATCCTCCCCTGTCCGACGACGGCCGCCGCATGGTGTTCAGGGCCCGCTTCGGGAAGGGCGATATCCCGGCCGTGGTTCAGGCGACCGTGAACGGCGTGGCCGCGGGCGAAGTCTCCCGCAGGCTGGAAAACCACTACCGGGCCGCCCTGGCCGCCGGCCGGTCCGCGACCCCCGCCCCGCTCTACTTCGGTCCATGGGCCGACGGCATCGCCCTGGTGATGGAGGACAGGGTGGAACGCACCCTGGCGGACCTGGTGGCGCAGGGCCCCCAGCCCGTTCCCGAGTCGCTCTCCCTGGTACGCAGGGCCTGCACGGCCCTCTCGGGCTTCCACCGCTCCGGCTGGCTGCACCGGGCCATACGGCCTTCCCATGCAGGCATCTCGACCGACGGGGAGGTCCTGCTCATGGGACTGGGATCCGCGCGCCGGATGCAGGAATCCGGGCCGGATCCCTATGCCCTGCCCGGCAGTCCAAGGGCCATGGGCTACCTCTCGCCCGAGCAGACGGGCCGGCTGGACCGGGCAATGGACTGGCGCACCGACATCTTCTCCCTGGGCGCGGTCCTCTACGCCCTGATCGCCGGCCGGGCACCCTTCGGCGGCGAGGACGCGGCCACCGCGATCTACGACTGCCTGGCGGCCGTGCCCCCGTCCCTCGACTCGCTCAGGTCTGACGTCCCGCCCTTCGTCTCCAGGCTGGTGGACCGGGCGATGGCCAAGAACCCTGAAGACCGCTACGGTACCCTAGCCGGCCTGGAGGCCGACCTCGACCTGGCCATCGCCAATCCGGAACCGGGCTTCGACGCGACCCCGGGAGCCTTCGACACGCCGGAAGACCGGCTCAGGACCCTGGCGTTCATGCCCGAAGCCGGGGAACCGGAGGCAGGACCGGGGTTCGGCCGCATCGCGCAGTGGATACAGGACACCTTCCCCGACCCCGGCCCCAGGCGCGACGCGCTTGCCGGGACCATCATGGCGGCCGGCATGGCGAGCGCCGCCGCGCTGGAGGAATTCATGCTGTCCCTGGCGCGGTCCGGCGGGGCGGTGTACGACGCGCCGCGGGGTGCCTGGACCCTCACGCGGGACCTCGCGGCCGACACCGACATATCGTCCTCGCTGGAGGCCCTGGTCCCGGGAAAGCTCGCGCTCATGGACGACGACGCCGCCCGCTTCCTGGAATGCGCATCCTGCGCGGGCGAGGAATTCGACCTGAACGCCGTCGCCGCCGTGCTGCACCACCCCGACCCCGAGGGCGAACCCATCCGGCAGGCGCTCGCCGCCGGCCTGGTGGTGCCGTCGCGGCGGGGCCGCTTCGTCTACCGCTTCTCCCATCCCGCGATACGGCGGCGGCTCTACGAGGGCCTGGAAACGATACGCCGATCCGCCTGGCACTCGGCCTTCGCGGAGCGCTACGAGAACGCGGGCCGTCCCGAGCTGGCCGCGCCGCACGTGCTCGCGGATCCGCTCAAGCCGCGCCGCCGCGATGAACTGGTCCGGCGCGCGCAGGTCTTCCTGGAGGCGGCCGCCGCCAAGTCCGCGATGGATCCCGAGGAAGCCTGGTCGCTCGCCTCGCGGGCCAGGTCCATGCTCGGCGCGGCCGGCTGGCGCGACGCCTACCGGGCCACCCTCGCCGCCTGCCTTCGCTGCGCGGGGCTGGCGGCCGCGCTGGGCCGGAACGAGGAGTTCACGGCGATCGCGGCCGAGCTCAAGGCGGAAGTACACGCCGCCGACTTCACGGACTCCCGGGAGGCCCTGATAGCGGGCTATGCCGCACTGGGTCGTTCGGACGAGGCGGTGGACACCGGCATCGCGGCCCTGCGCCACCTGGGCCACCCGCTTCCGTCCCGCCCGGGCGAGCTCCACGCCCTCCTGGCCTACCT
>JAKLIU010000087.1 GCA_022709445.1 Spirochaetota bacterium
AGCAGCAGCAGATGGGCATGCAGCAGCAGCAGATGGGCATGCAGAACATGCAGATGGGCATGCAGAACGCCCAGGGCATGCCGGGCATGCCGGGCATGCAGGGGATGGCTCCCATGGGTTACCAGCAGCCGATGTACCAGCCCCAGCCCGGGGCATACCAGTCCCCGTTCATGGGCATGTCCCAGCCCAACGTCCAGCCGGTGCAGTTCGCCAACCTCGGCATGGGCCGCGGCGCGCAGGAATCGGGCAACATCGGCCTGATCATGGACGTGTACATGGAGCTCACCGTCGAGCTCGGCCGTACCAAGAAGCTCATCAAGGACATCCTGGGCATCGGGGAAGGCACCATCATCGAGCTGGACAAGCTTGCCGGCGAGCCGGTGGACATCCTCGTGAACCACAAGCTCATCGCCAAGGGCGAGGTGGTGGTCATCGACGAGAATTTCGGCGTGCGCGTCACCGAGATCGTATCGCCCATCGAGCGCATGGCGGACATGGGGTCCTGAACCCCTTCCACGCAGCATGGACAGCCGCCCGCGAGGGCGGCTTTTTCTTTGCCGCCCAAAGACTTGTTGCCATTTCCCCCGCTTTGGATTAAAATGCCCGCGGAGGGGAAATTGAAAAAGGTCATCCGCCTTCTCGGCGCGGCGGCCTTCTGTCTTGTCGTATCCACGGCGTCGTACGCCCAGGATGCGGCGGCCGGAAGCCCGGGCGTCGACGAAACCACGCTCGCCATAGACGACCCGGCCGCTGCCGCGGAAAGCCCCGCGGGCGGGACTTCCATACTCCCGTACGCGTTGCGCATGGTCCTGGTGCTGGGCCTGGTGCTCGCCGCGATCTACGGCCTGTACGCCCTGCTCAGGCGCAACGCCAGGCCCCGGGCGCGCGAGGATGCCTACCTGCGCGTGCTCGCCAGCGCCCAGCTGTCTCCCGGCCGGTTCCTCCACGTCGCGTCGCTCGGCGACCGCGCATGGCTGGTGGGCTCGACTGACGCATCCATGAGCCTCATCGCCGAGATAGAGGACAAGGAGCTGGTGGACACCCTGGAACTCAAGGCCCAGGCCTCGCCGGAAGCTCCGCGCGCGGATTTTTCGACCTTCCTCTCGACCTGGCTCAAGCCGAAAACCGGAGGCAAGCCCCGGTCCGGCACGCCGGACTTCTTTTCCAGGCAACGGGACCGGCTCAGGAAGTTCTGAGCCGCCCGGGATCGCTGCTTCGCGGAGGGGACATGCGACGAGTTTTCATCATCATGGCGTTGTGCCTCGCGTCCGCGCTTCCCGTCCACGCCCAGGACGGGACGCCCGCGTTCCCGTCGACCCCGGCGGACACCGCCCGGACCGTCCCCGTGCCCTCGGCCGCGACGCCCCGCGCCGCCACGACCGGGCTGCCGGACCTGCCGTCGGCCATACCCCTGGTTGACCTGACCATAAAGAACCCTACCACGGGCAAGGAAGTGGCGTTCAGCCTGCAGCTCCTGCTCCTCCTGACCGTGCTCTCCCTGGCTCCCAGCCTGATCATCCTGCTGACCAGCTTCCTGCGCATATCCATCGTGCTCGACTTCGTCAAGCGCGCCCTGGCCCTGCAGCAGGTCCCGCCCACCCAGGTCCTGATGGGCATAGCCTTCTTCCTGACCGTGTTCATCATGTGGCCCACCTTCGAGGAAGCCTACGAAAAGGCCGTGGTGCCCATGTCCGAGGGGACCATCACCGTGGCCGAGGCCTACAAGGAGGCCGAGAAGCCGTTCCGCCTGTTCATGTACTCGCAGATGCGCAGCGATCCTGAGAACATCCGCCTGTTCATGACCATGCGCGGCCTGCCCAAGCCCCAGTCCCTCGCCGACGTGCCCACCTACATCCTGGTGCCGGCCTTCATCCTCAACGAGCTGACCGTCGCGTTCAAGATAGGCATCCTCCTGTTCATACCGTTCATCATCATCGACATGGTGGTGGCCTCCGTGCTCATGTCGATGGGCATGATCATGCTGCCGCCGGTCATGATCTCGACGCCCTTCAAGCTGATCCTGTTCGTCCTGGTTGACGGCTGGAACCTCATGGCCAGGCAGCTGGTCGAGTCCTTCCTGAGGAACGGCCTGTGAGCGTCGGCGACGCCTCCACCCTCATGACGGGCGCCATCGTGCAGATCCTCATGCTCGCGGCTCCCGTGCTCCTGACCGCCCTGGTCGTGGGACTGGTCATCAGCATCGTGCAGGCCACCACCAGCATCCAGGAACAGACCCTCACCTTCGTGCCCAAGATAGCGGCCATCATGATCGTGCTGATGCTCCTCGCGGGCTGGATGTTCTCCGAGCTGGGGGACTACACCAGGCGGCTGTTCGACCTGATCCCGGGGATGGCCGGATGAGCCTTCCCGCCGCGCGGAGCCGCCCGTGCTGAACGAGCTGGTGGCCGACGCAGACCTCCTGTTCCTCATCGCGGTGCGCGTGCTGGCCCTGGTGGAGACCGCTCCCCTCCTGTCGGGCGACGGCGTGCCCCAGGCGGCCAAGGTGACCCTGGCGGGCTTCGCGGCGGCCGCCGTGTTCCCCTGGGTCAAGGAAGCGGGCTACCCGGTCCCCGGGACCCTCGCCGCCTACGTGGGCGCCATCGTGGGCGAGGCCATGATCGGGCTGATCATGGGCTTCTTCCTCACCGCCGTGTACTCGGCCTTCACCACGGCCGGCCAGTTCTTCTCCCTGCAGATGGGCCTGTCCGCCTCCGAGACCTACGACCCGCTGGCCCAGACCGAGATACCCGTGGTGGGGCAGTTCATGAACCTGATCGCCATGTTCGTGTTCGTGACCGCCAGCGGTTTCCAGCGCCTGTTCGTGCTGGGCGTGGGCGGGAGCTTCAGGGCCCTCAAGGTGGCGGACCTGCTGTCCAGGCGGGACGACTGGTACGCGTACGTGGCGGGGTCGATGGGATCCCTGTTCCTGAACGCCCTGGTCCTGTCGTTCCCCATATTCGGAACGCTCCTCCTGGTGTCGGTGACCATGGGGCTCTTCTCCAAGGCCGCCCCCCAGATGAACCTGCTCACGGAGGGCTTCCCCATCTCGATCATCGTCGCCTTCATCCTGATGGCCACTTCCATGCCCTACATGATAGAGGCGTTCTCCTCGCTCATCGACACCGGCTTCGAGGGCATGGCCCTGGTGCTTTCCGGGGGCGGCTCGTGAGCGCGGCGCTTGGCCGGAAAACCCGCGGCGCGCGCTACCGCCGGTACGCCGCGCCGCCCGCGGCCCTCGCCGCGGTGCACCTCCAGTGGTTCGCCCCCGAGGACGAGGGCAAGACCGAGGAACCGACCGAGTACCGGCTGCGCAAGGCGAGGGAGGAAGGCCGCGTCGCCAAGAGCCAGGAGCTCGTGGGCGCCCTGGGCCTGCTCCTGCCGGCGTCCGCCCTGGCCATATTCGCGCCCTGGATGATCACGTCGCTCAGGGACATGACCCGCTGGTTCCTGGAGGTCTCGATAGAGCTGGACCCCGCCACCGACCTGCCGACCATCGGCAGGGCTTTCATGTCGCACTTTCCCAGGCTGGTCCTGCCCGTCGCGCTGGTGGCGGTGGTCGCTGCCCTGTTCTCCAACCTCCTGCAGGTCGGGTTCCTGTTCACCACCAAGCCCCTGAAGCCGGACGTGAAGAAGGTGATTCCCAACTTCCCGCAGTACTTCAAGCGGACCATGTTCTCCATGGAAGGGCTGTTCAACCTGGCCAAGTCCATCATCAAGATAGCCCTCGTGGGGGTGATAGGCTACCTGAACGTGGTCGCCAACCTGCCGGCGCTGCGGCGGCTGTACACGGCCACCGTGTGGACCTCCACCAACCTGGTGTCCAGGATCGCGCTGGCCATCATCCTGGAGTCCGCGATCCTGATGCTGGCGCTGGCGGTGCCCGACTACCTGTTCCAGCGGCACCAGTTCAAGAAGAACCTCAAGATGACCAAGCAGGAGATCAAGGAAGAGCACAAAATGTTCGAGGGCGACCCGAGGGTCAAGGGGCGCATCAGGGAACGGATGCGCGAGATCCTGTCCCGCAACATGGCGGCCAACGTGCCCAAGGCGGACGTGCTGGTGACCAACCCGACCCACTTCGCGATTGCGCTGGAGTTCGACCCGCGGGTGATGGCCGTCCCCATGGTCACGGCCAAGGGAGCCGACGAGCTGGCCTTGCGCATGAGGGCCATCGCCAAGGAGCACGGCGTCGCCACGATAGAGAACAAGCCGCTGGCCCGCGCCCTGTACGCCACCGCCGAGGTGGGCGACCCGGTCCCGGAACAGTACTATGACGCCATAGCCAAGCTCCTGGCCCACGTGGCCAGGATCGACAAGCGCGTCGCCGACAAGCTGTCGGCCGTGAGCGCGTAGGAGAGCCGATGTCCGACACCAAGCGGGTGTTCCGCGAGACCTTCCTGACCAACCCATCGGACTACGCCGTGGCCATAGGCGTGGTGACCGTGGTGCTGATGATCATCATACCCGTGCCCACCGTGCTCCTGGACCTGATGATGGCCCTCAACCTGGCCCTGTCCCTGCTCATCATCCTCATCGTGATGTACACGAGGAAGGCCATAGAGTTCTCCATCTTCCCGACCATGATCCTGGTCACCACGGTGTTCGGCCTGGCCCTCAACATCTCTTCCACGCGCCTGATCCTCCTCAAGGGCTCGCGTTTCGACGGCCGGATCATCAGGGCCTTCAGCTCCTTCGTGACCGGCAGCTCGGGCACCGAGGGCCTGGTGATCGGCTTCATCATCTTCATCGTGATCATCGCGGTGCAGGCCATCGTGATCACCAAGGGCGCGACGCGCATCGCCGAGGTGGCGGCCCGCTTCACGCTGGACGGCATGCAGGTCAAGCAGATGGCCATCGAGTCGGAGTACAACTCGGGCGCGATCAGCGAGGACGAGGCGAAGCTCCGCAAGGAGGAAGTCCAGCGGGAAGTGGACTTCTACGGCCAGATGGACGGTGCCAGCAAGTTCGTCTCGGGCAACGTGACGATAGGCATCTTCATCAGCGTCATCAACCTGATCGGCGGCTTCGTCGTCGGCATGGTGCTGCACGGCGAGAGCTTCCAGACGGCCCTGGCCACCTACTCCAGCCTCACCATCGGCGACGGCCTGGTGTCGCAGCTGCCGGCGCTCCTGGTGTCGGTAGCCACCGGCATCATCGTCACGCGCGCCAACAGCCAGGGCACCTTCGGCGCGGACGTGACCAGGCAGTTCACCCAGAACGCGCGGATCTACTGGATCGGGGCGGCGGTCATGCTCGCCCTGGCGCTGCTCCCGGGCTTCCCGTGGTACCTGCTGGTGCCGCTCTCGGCGGCCATGGCCTTCCTGGCCTGGCGCCTGTCCAGGAACCAGGTGCTGGAATCGGACAAGGCCAGGACCCGCGCTGCGGAGGGGTCCGGGCGCAAGGCGGAGTCCTCGCAGGAGCTCTCCCCCGTGGTGCCGCTGGATCCCATCAGCCTGGAGCTGGGCTACGGGCTCATACCGCTGGTGGACAAGGACAAGGGAGCGGAACTGCTGGAACGGGTCACCCGGATACGCAAGGAGAGCGCCCTGGACATGGGTCTGGTGGTGCCGCGCATCCGGATCATAGACAACATGCGCCTCGAGCCCTCCGAGTACTGCTTCAAGATACGGGGCGTGGAAGTTGGGCGGGGCGTGATACGCCTGGGCTACTACCTGGCGATCAATCCCGGGGGCGTCACCGAGGAAGTCCCCGGCGAGCGGGCCAAGGATCCCGCCTTCGGCCTGCCGGCCGTGTGGATAGGCGAGGATTCCCGCGACCGCGCGGAGCGCTCGGGCTACACCGTGGTCGACGCGCCGAGCATCGTGGCCACGCACCTGACGGAGATCATCAAGCGCTACGCCGCCGACATCCTGGGCCGCCAGGAGGTGCAGTCCATGCTGGAGGCCCTGCGCAAGGACTACCCGGCCGTGGTGGACGACGTGCAGAAGCACCTGTCCCTGGGCGAGATGCAGAAGGTGTTCCAGGGCCTCTTGCGCGAACAGGTTTCCATACGCAACCTGGTGGCCATCCTCGAGACCCTCGCGGACTACTCCGGGGTCACCAAGGATCCGGGCTTCCTGGTCGAGAAAGCCAGGCAGGCACTTGGCAGGCAGATCTGCCTGCAGTACGCGGACCAGGACAAGACGCTCAAGGCCCTGACCATAGAACCGGGCCTGGAGCAGCGCATCATGGACAGCCGCGTGGACACTCCCGCCGGTCCCATCGCGGCCCTGGAACCGGCCGTGCAGCGGCAGTGGATCAAGGCCCTGACCCTGGCGGTCAGCGCCGTGCAGAAGCAGGGCCTGTTCCCGCTCATCCTGTGCTCGGAGGCCGCCCGCGCCCTGGTGAAATCCAGCACGGAGCGCGAAATCCCGGACCTGGTGGTGATCTCCGTGCCGGAGATCGCCGCGGACGTCCAGGTAGAGGCCATCGGCGAGATTCGGATCGAAGGATGAAATCATGCAATACATAGTCGAACAGGGCGCCACCCACCGCGAGGTCCTGGAGAAGGTTCGGGCCCGCTACGGGGATACCGCCCAGGTGCTCAGCCACCGCACGGTCCGCACCGGCGGCTTCCTGGGCCTCTTCTCCCGCGAGGGCGTGGAGATCACGTTCTACGTCAAGGACGACGGGCTGAGGGAATCGGAGAAGAAGCGCGCCGACGTTGAAGAGGAGAAGCGCAAGCTGCTCGAGCGCATCAACCAGGAGCGCGCCATCCAGGAGGTCCTGAACGAGGTGCGGTCGCTCAAGACCATCGTGGAGGAGACCTCCTCCCGCCCCGCGACCGCCGACGGCGAGCATCCAACGCTGGCCGTCCTGGACCGGCTGCTCGAGGAGAACGACTTCTCCCCGGCCTACCGCGCGGAGCTGGTCGCGCGCGCGCGCTCCGAGTTCTCCCTGGACTGCCTGGACGACTACGCGTCGGTCGAGCAGGCCATGCTTGCCTGGATGGGCGACCGCATCACCCTGCCGGATGAGCCGCGGGCGGCGCGTCCCCGCGTGGTGGTGCTGGTCGGGCCGACGGGCGTGGGCAAGACCACGACCATAGCCAAGCTGGCCGCCATCCACAACCTGGGCATGGCCGGCGCCAAGGCCCAGGACGTGCGCATGATCACCATAGACAACTTCAGGATAGGGGCCAGGCAGCAGATAGAGACCTACGGGTCCATCATGCGCGTCCCGGTGTCCACCGTGGAGACCGCGCAGGACCTCCGTGCCACCATTGCCATGCACCGGGACACGGACCTCATCCTGGTGGACACCATAGGCAAGAGCCCACGGGACGCCGTCCGCCTGGCGGAGATGCAGCAGATACTGGACGCCTGCGGTCCGGCCGCCGAGGTCTACCTGGCGGTATCGGCCACCACCAAGACCCAGGACATGCTGGACGTGTTCAGGCAGTTCGAACCCTTCCGCTACCGCGCGGTGGTGGTTACCAAGATGGACGAGACGGGCAGGGTGGGCAACGTGCTTTCCGCCCTGGCGGACAAGGGCAAGCCCGTGGCATGGATCACCGACGGCCAGCGCGTGCCGCTGGACATCGAGCGGGCCCATCCGCTCCGCTTCCTCATGAAACTCGAAGGTTTTGCCCCGAATCGACCGAAACTAGAAGAGAGATACGGCCCTGTCGCCGATCGGCAATGAAGCCGGCCGGCGTTCAAGCCGATCGGCAAAGAGAGCTTGACCCCCCGGGAGACGGACCATGGAAGACCAGGCACAGAAGCTGCGCGAACTGATGAAGGCCAAGCCGGCCAACCAGGCTCCCGGCACCAAGAAGACACGCGTGATCACCATCGCCTCGGGCAAGGGCGGGGTGGGCAAGACCAACCTGTCGGTCAACATGGCCATCGCCTACGCGCGACTCGGCAAGCGGGTCATCGTGATGGACGCGGACCTTGGCCTGGCCAACGTGAACATCATGCTGAACATGATCCCCAAGTACAACCTGTAC
>JAKLIU010000088.1 GCA_022709445.1 Spirochaetota bacterium
ACCGTCACGGGCTCGCCAAGGAGCATTCCATGTCACAGTCATTCGGTTTTGACGGTTCTTTCGAGGACCTCGCCCGCCAGTTCAAGGACGGCATCAAGGAATTCGCCCGCGGGATGGCGGACGAGATCCGCTCCCACGAGGCCGAGTTCGGCCGCATGAACGACGAGTTCGGGCGCATGCACGACTCGTTCAAGCACGGCGAGCGCAAGCACGGCTGCGGCCCTGATTTCTCCTTCCGCTTCGACCGCGCTTTCGGCCCGCGCTTCGACCGCTACCGCGCCGAGGACGGCTCGCTGGTCTTCGAGTTCATGCTGGCGGGCTTCGACGAGTCGTGCCTGGACCTCAGCTTCAGGGGAGACCTGATGATCCTCAAGGCCAGCCTGCCGGAGCAGCTCCGCGCCAGGCAGGAGGACGGCCGCCGCCGGCCCTTCCTCCGCGACATCGAGCGCAGCGAGCATTCCGTCCCCGCCGATCGCTGGGACCAGGCCGCCGCCAGGGCCGCGTTCAGGAACGGCCTCCTCACCGTGACCATACCGGCCAAGGAAGAGGACATGTCGGGAGCCGTGAAGGTGGAGATCGTCAAGGAAGGCAACTGACCCAGGGGGCCCCGTCCCGCGGCGCGGGGCGGGGGCCATCCGCCATCGGCGCACGGCCTCCGCTAGCCGGGGAAGGCGATTACGAAACGCGCCCCGTCCGATCCGTCCAGCTCCAGGGTTCCCCCGAGCTGTTCCGTCAGCAATCCCACCAGCCGCATGCCGAAGCCGTGACATTCGATCACCGTGGATGGATCGGGGAATCCCGGCCCGTCGTCCGTGTACTCCAAGAGCATCCGTCCGTCCCGCCGCGAGACGCCCACCGTCACCTGGCCGCGGTCCCCTTCCCCGAACGCGTGCTTGACCGAGTTGTTCAGGAGCTCGTACAGGATGATGCCCATGGTGGACAGGACCTTGGAACACAGCGACAGCCCCTCCGGCTCCACGCTCAGGTTCACGCCCGCCCGGCAGCCCAGCGCCTCCGCGAGGTGCCCCATGAGCGACTCCAGGAAGCCCTTCGCGTCCAGCTCACCGAAGTCCTCGGAGTGGTAGAGCCTGTCGTACAGGACCATCATGCTCTCCAGCCGGCCCGCGGCGCCCTCCATCGCGGTCCGCGCCTCGTCGTTGCCGGTTTCGGCGGCCTGCAGC
Organism: Spirochaetota bacterium; assembly: GCA_022709445.1. Lineage (GTDB taxonomy): Bacteria > Spirochaetota > Spirochaetia > Treponematales > UBA12059 > JAKLIU01. The sequence goes on from JAKLIU010000088.1 coordinate 1,182, forward strand.
ATGAGCAGGCTGATCACGGTGCCTATGTTGTTCTTGATGCGGTGGTGGGTCTCCCGCAGGAGCAGCTCCTTCTCGTGCAGGAGGGCCTCGATGCGGCCCTCGGCTTCCCGGAGCCCGGACACGTCCGCGTAGGCGATGGCCACTCCGTAGCCGTCCAGGGGCACCGGGGCGGCCGACACGCTGATCCAGGACAGCCCGCCGCCGCCGCGTTCCACGCCCATTATCACGTTCTCCACCGGCCCGCCCTCGCGCAGGGCCCTGGTGCTGGGGAACTCGTCGGCCTGCATCGGCGTGCCGTCCGGCCTGAGGATGCGCCACTCCGGGCCGTCTATCGCCCTGCCCTCGTGCTCTTCGGCCCTCAGGCCCAGGATGGCCTCCGCGATCCGGTTGCTCTTGAGGATGCGTCCGGCGTCGTCCGAGATGGTGATGCCCACGGGAGCCACGTCGAACAGGGTGCGGTACAGGGTCTCGCTCACCTTGAGGGACTCCAGTGCGCGCCGCTGGGGGGTGACGTCCGAGGCGAAGATGACCACCCGGCCGGCCGCGCCGCCCTCCCCGGGCACCGGGTGGACCACCTGGTGCAGGAAGCGTCCGGAGCGCTCGTCCTCGAAGGTTTCCGGCACTCCGGTCGCCAGCACCCGTTCCAGGATGGGCCTGCGCCGGGCGGCCACCTCCGCGGGCACAAGGTCGAAGGCGTTGCGGCCCGCGCACTCCTCCACGGACAGCCCCAGCCGGGCGGCGAAGACCCTGTTGCACTCGACCACGGTCCCGTCCCGCTCCATGAGCGCCACGCTCTCGTCGATCGCGTCGAACAGGGTGTGCAGGTTCCGCTCGCCGGTCGCCATGGCCCGCTCGGCGCGGCGCCGTTCGCCCAGGTCCAGCCCTATGCCGGCGAAGTACAGCTCGCCGCGTATGTCGATGCGGCTGGCGGTGAAGTACATGGGGATGAGCGAGCCGTCCTTGCGGCGCAGCATGGCCTCCGCCTCCCCGAAGCCATCGCGCATGGTCCGCTCCACGCCCTCGGCGACCGCGCGCCTGCTGGCCTCGTCGTCCGGGTACCAGTCCATGAGGCCCATGCCGGCCAGCTCTTCCGGGCCGTAGCCCGTCATGGTCTCGTGGCGCCGGTTCCAGCGCCTGAGCCGACCCTCGGAGTCGTACAGGTAGAGGAGGCCGGGGACGCTGTCGAAGATGGCCCTGAGCATCGATGACTCGAAGGCCAGGGCGTCCTCCACCCGGCGCGCTTCCGTGATGTCGCGGCTGACGCCCTCGTAGCCGATCACCGCCCCGGAGGCGTCCCGGACCGGCATGGCGCTGGAGGAGTGCCAGCGCCAGCTCCCGTCGGCGTGCATCACCCGGTACTGGATGCCCGACCTGCGCGTCCCGGTCTCCAGGACCATGCGCAGCCAGTCCCGGCAGGCCGCCAGGTCGTCGGGGTGCACGAAGCGCTCGAAGGACGCGCCGACGGCCTCGGATTCCGCCCGGCCGAGCAGCGCGGTCCAAGCGGGCGAGACGAAGGTGAAGAGCCCCTCCCGGTCCAGGGTGTAGATCACGTCGTGGCTGTTCTCCACGAGGGTGCGGAACTTGCCTTCGCTCAATTCCAGGGCGCGGCTCTTCTCCGCCTCCCTGAGCTTGGCCGCGTACAGCTTGAAGGCCATGCCCAGGGCGGCCATGAGCACCGTCTCGCCTGAATTCTTGACGATGTAGCCGTAGGAGGTGATCCCCTCCGTCCGTTCCACCACCTCGGGTTCCGTGTGGGACGAGAGGAAGACCAGGGGCAGGTCGCGCCTGGCCAAGATCCTGGTGGCGGCCTCCGTGCCGTCCATGCCCTCGCCCAGGTTGATGTCCATGAGCACCAGGTCCGGGCAGGGACCGGCTGTCGCCGCTTCCACTGCGGCCTCGCCGCTCGACGCGACCGCGACCGAGAAGCCGCGCCGCCTCAGCATGGCCGCGGTGGCCATCGCGATGATGGCTTCGTCCTCCACCAGGAGTATGGTCCGTGCGGCGCCTTCGCTCATGATTCCGCCATGCCCACAGTATGGTGCATGGCGACGGCCGTCCGCCAGTGTCCGGAACGGATTCCCGCGGCGGTTGGCAGGAGGCCGGCGCGGGCCTATACTGGCCGGGGAGAACCGAGCGATGCGATGCCTGCCCGCCCTCGCGCTTGCCGTGATCCTCTTGTCCCCAGGCCCGGCGGCGGCGCAGGCGCTCCCGGCCCCCGGGCTCCCCGACCCCTCCGGCCTGTGGAGGACCGTCCACCCCCGGCCGGACTGGGGCGAGGTGCTGGTGCAGTTCCATCCCCTGTACGGCGGGGTCCGGATCGGGGACCGCGACTGGCCCTGCTTCCACGTATCGCTCTGGAAACCCTCCGCTTCCGGCCCCGTCAAGCTGCGGGACGGGCTGTTCGGCGACCGCACCCGGGCAGCCCTGGTGCTCGCGGACGGGGCCCTGTCCTTCGCCTGGCTGGGCGACGATCCGTCGGCGCCCCTGTTCGACCCGGTCACGCGGCTGGAACCGGGCCGGCTCATCGAGTTCGGCGGGACCGAGACCCTGGCCTGGGAGGGCGGCCCGACCATCCCGCCCCCGTTCCTGCTGCCGCCGCCGGAGCTCCCGGGCATCTACGCCTTCGACCACGAGGCGGCCGGGTCGTTCCACGTGCTCCTGCAGGCGTCCCCGGACGGAACCTGCACGGTGCGCACCGTCCGCGAACTGCCCGGCCTCGGCTGGGCCCTCGCGGGCGAGGGGCTCTTCGGGGGCTCCCGGCCCGGCGGGGGCTTCACCCGCGTCAGGGCGGAACTGCGGGACGGCCAGCCGGTCCTCGCCTGGTACGCCCCCGGCGCTGACCGGCCGGGACGGACCGACCGGATAGCCTGCATCTACCCTGACGGGGACCTGGGCCTCGGGCCAGTCGCCGGCGATTCGCGCCACGCGCAGGAGTACGCGCTGGACCGGGTCGCCGGCCCCGGGGCACGGGTGGGCAGGCCCTCGGAGATCCTGGACTTCGGCGGCCTGTACGAATACCGGTCGGCCGGCGCCGGGGAACCCGTCCTGCTTGAAGCCCGCCGCGACGGCGTCACGGCAGACGGCTTGCCCGCCTGGCGCCTGGATCGCGTCCGGAAGGACGGCGACGCCCTGGCCATCCTGGGCCCGGGCCTGTCGGACCGGGACATCTTCACCCGCGTGGCCGTGATCGATGACGACGGGCGCTGCCTGCTGCGCTTCATGGCGCCGGGCGAGGGCTTCATGGAAACCCTGGAGGCCGTCCTCGTGCTTCCCGACGGTGGCTTCTCGCTGCGCGGCCTGGCCCCGCCCGTTGCCGCCGCGCTCACCGGCGCCGGGGAGACGGAGGCCCCCATCGTGGCCAGCCTGACGCGGCTGTCCGCCCCGGCGGCTTCGTCCCGGGCGGCGCCCGGATCCGCCGTCGCGTCGCCCGCCCTCGGGAGGGACGCGGCCCTGGGGAAGGCCCTGGCCGTCTGGGAGGCCCTGCCCGCCGAAGCCAGGCGGCGCTGGGAGGCGTTCTCGGGCTGGAGCGCTTCCCTGACCGGCGCCAAGCGGCCGGCGAACCTGGAAGAGGCCGGCTTCGCCATGCCCGGCGGGACGGGTTCCCCGGCGGCCGAGTTCGCCGCCTTCGCGGCCGAGTGCCTGTGCGCCCCGCCCTACAAGGATGGCAGGAGCCACGCCGCATGGCGGCTGCCGGACCGGTACCGGTTCGTCCTCGAGCTGTTCCCGGAACTGGCCGCCTCCCCGCCGCCCTTCGCGGGCCAGCCCGGCTTCCGGGACTGGGTGGACCCCGAACGGGTCGAGTCCGTGGAGCTCGTGGTCACCACGCCGGCCTCCTCGTCCATCGCCTCGGTGGCCGGGCACAGCCTCCTCCTCCTGCGCAGGACCGGCGACAGCCCGGACGGGAGCGACAGCCTGGTCCTGGGCTTCGTGGGGGAGACCGCGCTTGACCGGGCCGCCGGGGTGTCCGGCCTGGCCTACGCCTGGCGCGGCCTGACCGGCGCGTACCGCTCAGCGACGGCCGAGGAGACCCTGGAGAGCCTGGCCAGGCGCGCCAACTTCATCGAGAACCGGGACGTGCTGCGCTTCTCCCTCTCGCTGTCCCGCGACGAGACGACCCGCCTGGTGGAACGGCTCTGGGTGCTCTCGCGCACCTTCTCCGGAGCCTACCGCTTCTTCAGCGCGAACTGCGCAGGCATGCTCATGGATGCCCTGGCCGTGGCCTGCCCTGACGACGCGAACCTCCGCGCCGCCGATCCCGTCATGGCCCCCATGCTGGTCCTGGGCAGGCTCGCGGCGGCAGGCAGGATACGCGGCTCCGTGCAACCCGGATTCCCCAGCCCTGGCGCGCGATCGCGCCGCGCCGCCGAGGGTATCGACGCTCTCGAGCGCCGCATCCTGGCCCTGGCCCCCGTCCCGCTCAGGCGGAACCTGGCCGCGGCCCTGGCGCTCGGCCGCGACGGCGCGGGCGCCGTGCTCGACGACGGCAACCTGTTCCGGGAACCGGTGCCCGCGAGCGCTCCCGGCGGCCGCGCCTCCGCCTACGGGGCGATAGCCTCCCTCTGCGACGACGCGTGCGAGGCGGAGCCCGGGGCACCGCCCGCCGAGTTCGCGGAGCTGGTCCTGCGCTGGCTCTACATTGCCTTCGACCGGGAGATATTCCTGGCCGTCCCTGACGACCCGGAGCTGGCCCGCGCGCGGGGGGACGGGATACCCGGGGAACCGAGGCGAGCCTGGGCGGAACGGGCCGCCTGGCGCATCAGGACCAGGCAGGAGAACAGTCAGGAGCTCGCGGCGCTCAGGGCCGCCACCTCCCGCCTGAGACTGTACGCCGACGACCGCTATCCCGGGGCGGACATCTACGGCCTGGCCGCCCGCCTGGAGCGGGAACGGATGGCGGCGCAGGCTGCCGCCCTGGAACGGGCCGCCTACACCCACGGATACTTCAGGTCCGGCTTTGCCCTGGGCGTGGGCCTCTCCCCGGACGCGCCGTCCGCCGCCGTCTCCTGGCGCGGCTCGGTGTACCTGGGCGAAATGGGGGACGGCAGCGCCTGCGCGCTCAAGCCGGACCTGCGCCTGGAGATCGGCACCCTGTCCATCGGCCTGTCCCTGTCCGGCGGGGCCGAGGCCTCCATGGAAGCCGGACTGCGGGCGTTCCGCCTGGAGAAACTGCTCACGCCCGACGGCCCGGAACACGGGAAAACGCCCGTGCCCGGCTTCGGAATCGCCCTCCTGGACCTGGGGCTGCACGTCGGCCTGGGCGGGGAGCGGACCGCGCTGCCGCGCCTGGAAGCCGATGTCGCGGAAGCGGGCTTCATCCTCAACCTGGCGCGGTCAGGGGAATACCGGGCCTGCCTGAACCTGGGAGCCTGGGCAGGGTACCGGCTGGAATGCGACGGCGCGGCGTTCAGGCACCTACTGGTCCTGCCCCTGCGCCTGGAAGCCAAGCTGCCCTTCGGCGGCAGGGACGACGGGGCCCTGGGCCTGGAGGCGGCCTGGCTCCCGGATCTCGGGGCGGACGGCCTGGACCCGTCGGCATGGTCCTTCACCGTGCGCCTGGACCTGGGCCTGGCCGACCGGGGCAACGCCATGCTGGGCCTCGAACTGGACCTGGGCGGCGATCCGTCCTGCAGCCTGCGCGTGTCGTGGTGATTCACGCGATTCCCGCCAGGATGTGATATACTTTTCCCGTGAAGCGGACGGCCGCCCGGCCGCCCCGGGGTACCAGCCAGGAGGCGGAACCATGAAGAAAACGTTCGTCCTGTTCATGGCGGCGGCGTTCATGCTGTCGCAAGCCATGCCGGCAGCCGCTCAGGAAAGCAGCATCAGCGCGGACTCGTCGCAGGCATCGTCGCAGGAATCCCTGCAGAGCTCCAGCGACCAGAGCACGGCCCAGTCCAGCGCCAATTCCGACACCTCGTCGGCGGACTCGTCGGGCGACAGCTCGGCCCAGTCCAGCGACCAGTCCAGCGCGGACGGCGGCTCGGGCGCGGTGCTGGTGATAGGCGGCGCGGTGATCGCGGTGGGACTGACCGTGGGGGGCATCATCCTCACCGTCAACGCCACCCGGGTCAAGGAAGAGGATGTCACCAGGCTCCAGGACCAGATCTACCTGGCCGAGGGCGCGGAATACGAGGAGCTCCTGGCGTTCTTCGGGCTGGACGGCCGGACCGTCGGCCGCATCCACGACGAGCTGGTCGCCTCGCGCGCGCCCATCGCCTCGAGCCAGGACGCGGCGGACTTCCTCGCCCTGCTGGCGCTCAGGCTGGCCGAGCGCTCTCGGCGCTTCCAGGTCCTGCCGGCCGGAGCCTGAGTTCCCTCAGCCCTTGAGCTCGGAGAGCTGGCGCCCGACGGCGGAGGCTTTCTGCGACCCGAGGAAGATGGTCATGCGCCGCTCCAGGTCCCAGGCCAGGGAGGCCATGTCGGCCGCGCTCAGCTTGGCGCGCTCCAGGCGCAGCGAGGAGCAGCTGAGCGACAGGGTCCCCGCGGCCATCTTGGGCCCGAACAGGGGCGTGAGGATCTCCAGGACCTGACGTTCCAGGTTTCCTTGTTCCATGATCGCCCCCCTCAGTCCGAAACCAGGATGGAGCGCTGGAAGAGCCCGGCCGCGCCTATCAGGAGGTACGCCGCGTTCCAGACCAGGTCTATGAAGTTGCCCTCGCCGTACAGCCCGTTCCAGCCCAGCCAGGAGTAGACCATGTCCGCACCCGCCCAGACCAGGAAGGCGATCGCGATGCAGGTCCAGGGCACGGACAGGA
>JAKLIU010000089.1 GCA_022709445.1 Spirochaetota bacterium
GGGGGTGCGGCGGGCCGATTTCGCGGCACAGCGCGCGGTGTGTGCGTCTTCTCCGCTCCTGCATGCCGCCTACGGACTGCACCCGGTCTACCTGGATGACCACGCACCCGGCGACCTCGACGTGCTGCGCGAGTGGCTGGCGCGCGAGCACCCGGTGGCAGTGGGCGAGATCGGCCTGGACTATTTCCACCGCTACGGCGACAAGGACAGCCAGGTGGAGCTGTTCATCGACCAGCTGGACATAGCGGCCAAGCACGACCTGCCGGTGATCATCCACAACCGGGAGGCCGGAAAGGACGTCCTGGATGTCCTGGGCGACCGCCTGCCCCCGGCCGGCGGCGTGCTCCACTGCTACTCGGAGACCGCCGAGTACGCCCGCAGGGCCCTCGACCTGAACCTGTACTTCTCCTTCGCCGGCAACCTCACCTACCGGAACGCCCGGAACCTGCACGAAACCGTGCGAGAGGTGCCGTTGGACCGCATCCTGGTGGAGTCCGAGGCGCCGTTCATGGTGCCGGCCAAGTACCGCGGAAAGCGCAACAAGCCCGAGTACCTGCCGTCCACGGTGGAAGACCTGGCCCTCCTCCTGGAGATGCCGGTCGAGGACGTGGCCCAGGCCGTCTACGAGAACGCCTGCCGCTTCTTCCGCGTCCCCGTATAAGGCCTTTCCAGTTAATTGAACCACAGAGGCACAGAGCCACAGAGAAGGAAGAAAGTGAAGGGTTCCGACCATCAGGCCGGTTCGCCTTTGCTCCACGTCCATACTCTGTGTCTCTGAGACTCTGTGGTTTGATTTTTACGGAGTATCCATGAACCTTCACAAGCCAGTCAGGATAGGGACGTTCACGACGAGGGGGAACCTGTTCCTCGCACCGGTTGCCGGTTACTCCGACGCGGCCTACCGCTCGGTCTGCATCGACGCGGGCTGCGACCTGGCCTTCACCGAGATGGTCAGTTCGGAGGCCCTCACCAGGGATTCCGCCAGGACGGAGGCGCTCCTGGGCCGGGCGGAGAACGAAACCGAGTACGCTGTCCAGCTGTTCGGCGCCAATCCCGACGTGATGGCCAGGGCGGCGGAACTGACGGCCCGGCGCTGGTCGCCCGCCCTCATCGACGTGAACTGCGGCTGCCCCGTGCCCAAGATAACCCGGAACGGGGCCGGCTCCGCGCTCATGAAGGAACCCGGCCGAATACGGGACATAGTCAGGGCGATGACGGCGGCGGTGTCCACGCCGGTCACCGTCAAGATACGCCTGGGCTGGGACGACGACTCGGTCAATTACCTGGACGCGGCCGCCGCCGCCGTCGAGGGCGGAGCCGCGGCGGTCACCCTGCATGCCCGCACCCGGGCCCAGGGTTACTCGGGCAAGGCGGACCGGGCTGCGTTCGCCCGGCTGGCGGCTTCCGTGCCCGTGCCGGTGTTCGCCTCGGGGGACCTCCACTCACCGGCCGACGCCATCGACATACTTTCGGGACCTGCCGGCGAGGCGCGGGTGGCCGGCGTCATGTTCGCCCGCGGGGCCATGGGCGACCCGTTCATATTCACGCGCACGGTCGCCGCGATGGAGGGTCTTCCCGAGCCGGAGATACTCGGCCCGATGCGCCTGAAGGCGGCCCGCGCCCACTTTGCCCTCTCCCTGGGTTTTTACGACCGGCATGTCGCCTGCGTGGAATTCCGCAAGCAGGCCTGCGCCTATCTCAGGGGGGCACCGCACGGGGCCGAGCTGAGGGCGCGGGCGGTCTCCTGCGCCACTCCGGACGACTACGAAGCGTTTTTCGGGGCCTGGGAGGCAGCCATCTCGGGAGCTACTGGGAACTCCTCCGCTTGACCCAGGCCTGGAGGCGGGCTTCCAGCGCGGCGCCGGGATCCGCCGGCGGGTTGGGGCCGGTGGCCTCGAGGAGCAGGGGCAGGAGCACCTCCTCCTTCATCTCCGGCCATGCGGCGGGTAGGATGGGAGGCGCTTCCAGGTACCTGGCCGGCGGGAGCTTGCCCAGCAACGACGGGTAGAACAGCGGAAAGAGCTTCTCGTTGACCGCGCGTATGGCGGAGAAACCGCCGGCTATCCCGAACGACGACTCGGCGGCCCTGAAGCGCCTGGCGTCCTCGAGGATGGATTTCTGCGTTTCTTCCGAGTAGAACCACTTGAGGAAGGCCTCGGCCGCGTTCTTGCCCCGCGCCCGCCTGCATATCCCGGCATAGACCATCCCGTCCGATACGGGCAGGGTCTCCTCCATCGCCAGCCACCTGAAGGACAGGGAAGAGCGCCGCTCCTCCGGTATCACGAAGAACTCGGCGGAGTCCATGGCCGCGAAGCCGATGCGGCCGTCCTGGACGGATTTGTTGGCCGGCAGGTAGAGGTACTTGAACTGGAATTCCTCTTCCCTGAGCGCCGACCCGTTGGCCCGTTCGGTCCAGCCGCGCAGGAAGGCCAGTCCCCGGTCCAGCGCCGCCTCGTCCCACTTGAGCGGCTCGCCTTCCCTGAGGTTCGTGTCGAACAGCCGCATCACGGAATAGAGGAACTCGGTCGACCAGCGGGTTCCGAAGCCCATCTTGGTCCATGATCCCTTGGATTCCAGGTTCCAGGCCGCGCCTTTCTCCTCGAGTTCGACCAGGTCCACGGTGAAGCTGTTGGACATGTCCGGCTCCATCTCGCGGTCGAAGATCACCAGGGGGAGGTTGAAGGAGACCGGCAGGAGCAGTTGCCTGCCGTCGGCGTTGCCGGGCTCCAGGAGGACCGGGTAGAACGCGCTCTGGTTGATGACCAGCTCGGAGAAGAGGTAGTCCAGGGACTGGAAGTTGGACCTGGACTCCGAGCTCTTGAGGAAGCGGCCCACCGCCAGCGCGGGCTTGTCCCGGGAGTCCCCCAGGCCCTCGGCCAGCCGGTCGTCGAAATGGACATGGATCTTGTACCGGTCCTGGGAGGCGTTGAAGGCCGCGGCGTAGAAGGCCATCTCCGGCACGTCGGTGCGAAGTTCAGCCACCGGGGAGTCGAACAGGCCGCAGGACGCCATCGCGCTCACGGCGAACACGGTGAGGAACAGGGCGCGGAGAGGGTACCTCATGCCGTTACAGTAGCGAAACGAGCCTTCTCGCGCAAGCGAGAAGGCTTTCGCCCGCTTCCTGGATGCCCCGCGGGCGAGCTGGCACCGATGCGGCGAATCGAGTATACTGCGCCCATGCAGATCAAGAACCCGGAAGTCTACTCGATCATCGAGTCAATCGGGCACCACTACCGGACCAACATATCCAACCGCTTCACCCGAGGGGCCCTCTCGTTGCTCTCCCTGGACAACGCCACCTGGGGGCAGATCGAGGAACTCACCGAGAAGGCGGCCAACTACCGTTACCAGGGCTACCATCTGGACGAGCTGTACGCGCTCATCCTGGCCATGGGCAAGTTCGTGTCGGCCGCCAGGAAGCAGGCTTCCCAGTCGCTCCGCTACGGATCGAGTTCGGACAAGCTGTCGGCCCAGGACCGGGTGCTCCGGGACATGGTGGTGAACAACTTCGGCTCAAACCTCAACATACTGGCGGATTCGGTCAACCGGCTGTACCTCAAGGTGATAGAGCTTGACCAGGAGGACGCCGGCGACAAGCCGACGGTCCGCTCCAAGTTCCCGGAGCTGAACGAGATAGGCCGCTACCTGGTGGGCTGAGACAGCCGTCCGCCCCCGGTGGCTCGTATTGACACGGCAAGGGGTTTTAACTACTATAGCCCGGCAAGGGTTGGAGTGGTGTCCGAGCGGTTTAAGGAGGCGGTCTTGAAAACCGTTGTACCGAAAGGTACCGGGGGTTCGAATCCCCCCTGCTCCGTAGGTGCTTGACGCCGTCCCAAGGCGCTTCTGGAGAGGTGCGAGAGTGGCCGAATCGGGCTCCCTGCTAAGGAGTTGTACCTCTCAAGGGTACCGGGGGTTCGAATCCCCCCCTCTCCGATAGGTAATAAACGCGGCTGGACATGGTCGCCGGTTCTTTTACATGAGGTTATAGCTCAGCTGGATAGAGCGTCAGATTGCGGATCTGAAGGTCGGAGGTTCGAATCCTCTTAGCCTCAACGCGGAATCAAAAAAAGGCCGAAAGGCCTTTTTTTGAAATTCGCACCGGGAGAGATGCGAGAGCGGTTGAATCGGGCGGTCTCGAAAACCGTTGAACCCGCGAGGGTTCCGGGGGTTCGAATCCCCCTCTCTCCGTTTTCAATAGAAGTTGCCGGTACCAACCGGCAACGGACTGGTTTCTTCGTTCCGCGAGAGGGGGATTCGAACCGAGTCCCTCGCCGAGCAGAGCGAGGAAGAGGCGCCAGGAAGGCGCCGGAAGAGGGACGAGGCGGGTCGACGAAGCGCGCAGGATGTGCGCGAGGAGACCGAATCCCCCTCTCTCCGCTAGTTTTATGCGTGACCGAATGTCGTGCCTGTTTCTTGTGAGTGCCTGCGGGGGATTCGAACCGGAGCTCCCGCCGAGCAGAGCGAGGATCAGGCGACAGGATGTCGCCGGCAGGGAGCGGAGGCGGGTTTCTGACGCGAGCACGAAGCGAGCGGCGAAAACCGAATCCCCCTCTCTCCGCTGGTTTTATGCGTGACCGAATGTCGTGCCTGCAAGTAAAAACATGGTCTGATTTGGAGAGATGTCCGAGTGGTTTAAGGTCCACGCTTGGAAAGCGTGCGTGCTCACAAGGCACCGGGGGTTCGAATCCCCCTCTCTCCGTAGGTTTCCAGTGCGCCTGATGACGTTGATCCGACCGTCGATAGGTAAGGGGGATTCGAACCGAATCCCCGCCGACCAACGGGAGGAAAAGGCGCCACGATGGCGCCGACAGGGGACGAGGCGGGTTCCGGAAGCGAGCTGAGCGAGCGCCCGGAACCGAATCCCCCTCTCTCCGTAGGTTTCCAGTGCGCCTGATGACGTTGATCCGACCGTCGATAGGTTAGGGGGATTCGTCGCGACGAGATCGTCGCGCATGAATCCCCGCCGACCAACGGGAGGAAAAGGCGCCACGATGGCGCCGAAAGGGGACGAGGCGGGTTCCGGAAGCGAGCTGAGCGAGCGCCCGGAACCGAATCCCCCTCTCTCCGTAGGTTTCCAGCCCTCGATCGCTGGTAGCCAGGCCCTACGCTAGCGTCCGCCGCCCAACCCCGCCAGGTCCGGAAGGAAGCAACGGTAAGCGGATGGGCGTTGTGCCGTAGCAAGCCTGGCTACGAGCGCTTGAGGGTTTTTTAATGATGCCAGGTTCGATACAACCCGCTTCCCCCCATCCATCCCGCCTCGACCCGTGCTTTCCCCCAGACGCTCTCCGTGTGGCGCAGCGGTATCTGTCAGCGCTGGATGCCGCCATCCCCGGGCGGATATCCGCCTTCCTGGTCACCGGCTCGATAGCGCTTGGGGAATACCGGGCCGGATCCAGCGACCTTGACTTCGTGGCGGTATCCGATGCTCCGCTCGACGAACGGGAACGATCCAAGCTCGCGGCCATGCATCGTGCCGCCTGGAAACGCCGATCCCGCCCGAGCCTGGACGGCTGCTTCGCGACCCGGGCCCAGCTTGCCGCGGATCCCCGGGGACTGGTCGTCCCCAGGGTGCGCGAAGGCATCTTCATCCCCGAAGACGACTACGCAGCCAACCCCGTCGCCTGGTGCACCGCGGCCAGGCATCCCCTGTCCCTGCGGTACGATCCGGGAATCCGGATATGGGACGACGACGGCGTGCTTCGCACCTGGTGCCGGGACAACCTCGCGGGCTACTGGTCGTCCTGGACGCGAAGGGCGGGTAACCGCTTCCCCGATTCCCTGGCCGCCCTCGGTGCCGGGGCGACGTTCTGGGGAGTCACGGGCGTGTCGCGCATCCACGCCACCATCGCCACCGGCCGAATCGTTTCAAAGCTGGTTTCCATCGACCTGGCGCGAGCGGCATATGGCCCCGGCTGGGACGACATACTCGACGAGGCGGCCGCCGTCCGCACGGGGACGAGGGGCCCGCTCTCCGGCCGACCGTTCCGGCGGCGGGAACGGCTGTTGGCGTTCATGGATCACGTCATCCGGGACGCGGGGACCTGACCGGCACGGCCGCCCGTACCCATCCCCCGATATTGCCTGCACGCCCCCGCCGTGGTATCCTCGCTGCCATGCCCTACGAGATAACCGCAACCCGCAAGCGCCCGCAATCCTTCGAAGAGCTGGCCGGCCAGGACTTCGTGTCCGCCACGCTGCGCGCCTCCATACGGAGCGGGCGCATCGCCCACGCCTACCTGTTCTCGGGGCCGCGCGGCTGCGGCAAGACCAGCACCGCCAGGATACTGGCGCGCTCCCTCAACTGCGAGAACGGGCCCAGCGCGGAACCCTGCGGGACGTGCGACTCCTGCAGGTCCATCGCCCGGGGCGCGGCCATGGACGTGATCGAGATCGACGGCGCCTCGAACACCTCCGTGGAGAACGTGCGGCAGATCAAGGACGAGGTCCTGTTCCCCCCCAACTCGTCCAAGTACAAGATCTACATCATCGACGAAGTGCACATGCTGTCCAACAGCGCCTTCAACGCCCTCCTCAAGACGATAGAGGAGCCGCCGCCGTACATCGTGTTCATCTTCGCGACCACGGAACTGCACAAGGTGCCGGCCACCATCAAGAGCCGGTGCCAGCAGTTCAACTTCCGCCTGATTTCCCTGGACGTGATCCGGGACCGGCTCCGCTCGGCGGCGGAGGATCTGGGCGTCAAGGCGGACGACGACGCCATGCTCTGGATAGCCAGGGAGGCAACCGGTTCCCTGCGGGATGCGTACACGCTCTTCGACCAGGTGGCGGCGTTCTCCGACGGGCACATCAGCTCGGCCAAGATCCGCGACAAGCTCGGGCTGGTCGGGAGCGAGCGCATGGGTTCGCTGATGGAGCTGTGCGTGTCCGGCGACCGCGGCGGCGCGCTGGCGCTCCTGGACTCGATCCTGGAAGGCGGGGTCTCCGTCGAGCAGTTCGCCGCCGACGCGGTCTCGTACGCGCGATCGCTCCTGCTCATCGCCTGCGGCATCGACCGCGAGTCGCTCGTGGGCGCCCCCCGTTCGTCCTTTCCGGAGTCAGTGGTCGCCGCCCTGGATCCGCCCCGCATCGAGCGCATGCTCGCCGACCTGTTCGACCTGTACCGTGACATGCGCTACAGCGTGAATCCCCGCTGGGAGCTGGAACTGGCGGTCGCCAGGCTCAGCGCGATCCGGGACTTCGTCCCGCCCGCGGAGATAGCCCGCACGGTGGCCGGACTCAAGCGCGCGCTCGCAGGAGGCGCTGCGGCGGCAGCCCGGCCGGCGGGAGTGGACGCCCCAGGGTTCAAGGCCGCGATGGCGGGCACGTTCTCGGCCCCGACCGGGGATGGCGATCCGCCATCCGCCGAGCCCGCGCCGCGATCCGCCGGCCGCGCTCCGGCAGCCAGGGTCGCGCAAACCGGAACCGGGGAAGACGACCTGCTCGACGACGGGCCGGAACCGGCGCGGGAACCTGTTCCCCGGCCCGCCATGTCGGAGGGGCTGGATTTGGTCGAGCTCAAGAAGGCCGTCTCGGCCTCCCTGGCCAAGAGCCGGCTGGTGCTGTCCATGTGCCTGGACCGGTCCGGACCCTGGAGCCTGGAGGGCGACCGCGTGACGGTGCCCTGCGCCAACGGCTACGACGCGAGCACCGTGCTCGCCGACGCGGCCATCGTCGCGAAGAAGGCCACCGAAATCGCCGGCCGTCCCCTGCGCATCGAGCCCAAGGCGGCCGAACCCGCGCCGAGGCCGACGCCCGCCCCGGCCCGGGATGATGACGACGATGACGGGGACGGCGACGACGGGCCCGCGGATCCCGTCGCGCTGGTGGAGAAAGTATTCCGCGGGCGCCGCGTGACCGGGATGCCCTCCCGCGGAACCGCGGGCGGCCTCGCGGGTAGCGATCGCGACCCGAACGGAGAGTGACAT
>JAKLIU010000009.1 GCA_022709445.1 Spirochaetota bacterium
CGAAGTCGTCCTCGCCCTCTTCCTCGAAGTCGTCGTCCTCTTCCTCGAAGTCGTCGTCCTCTTCCTCGAAGTCGTCGTCCTCTTCCTCGGAAAAGTCGTCGAAATCGTCTTCTTCCTCGAAGTCATCCTCGTAGTCGTCCTCGTAGTCGTCAAACCGGACGATGGGAGCCTCGGGAGTCTGGACGAATTCCCCGACGCCGACGAGCGCGAGTTCCAACGCGAAATCCGGCACTGCCGTGTCCCGTATCGGGTCCATGTCTGGGTCCTCCCTGAATCATTGCCGCGCGAGGGGCGCTTCCCGGATATCCGGGACAGCGTTCCGGATAGGACGCCCGGCCGGTCGATGTACGCTGAAATCTAAAAGAGACATCGCCGGTCTGTCAACTATTTTCGCCGGTATTGGGCGCTTTTCTGGCCGATTGTCGCGGGGATTGGCTATACTCGGCGCATGCTCGATCACGTGACCACGGACGCCCCGGCCAAGCTCAACCTCCACCTGGGAATCGGCGCTCCCCGGGCGGACGGCTTCCACCCGATAGCCAGCATATTCCAGGCCATCAGCCTGTCCGACACCGTCTCGGTGAGGATTTCAGCACGCCCGGGGATAGTCCTGGACTGCCCCTGCGACTGCCCTCCCGCCGGGAACACCATGTACCGGGCCGCCGCGGCCTTCCTCGAGGCCCTGGCGCGGACCGGCGCCGCCCTCCCGGGGCTGTCCATGGAGGCAGTGAAGCGGATCCCGTCCGGCGCCGGGCTCGGGGGGGGCTCCAGCGACGCCGCCGCGGTGCTCAAGGCCCTGGACGTCCTGTTCCCCGGCGCGCTTCCGAGAGAATCGCTCATGGGCATAGCCGCGTCCGTGGGTTCTGACGTGCCCTTCTTCATGGGTTCGGCCTGCTCCCTGGCCAGGGGCAGGGGGGAAGTCCTGGAAGCATTAACGCCGCGGGTCGACTTTGCCGCCGTGCTCCTGGTTCCCCCGGTCCACGTGGCGACCGGTCCCGCATACGCCGCCTTGGACGCCTTCAGGACGGCACCCGGCCGCGAGGCTCCCTCTCCGGAGGCCCTGGAGGAGGGGCTGCGCCGTGCGGCCCGCTCCTACCGTGAAGATCCCCCGGGTTCCTGGACGTTCGCCAACGACTTTTTTCCCGCGCTTTCGGCCATCCATCCGGAACTGGCCCGGGGGCTGGACGCGCTGCGGGCAGCCGGCGCGGAGTTCGCGGCCATGACCGGCTCGGGGAGCGTCCTGTACGGCCTGTTCGGCGATCCGGGACGCGCAGGCGAGGCGTGCCGGGCGCTGCGCGGATCGGGCCTGGAGGCCGTCGAGGCCTTTCCGCTTGCGCGGCTACCATTGTCGGTTTAGAATGACGGGGCGGGGACAGCGCCCGGCACCTGGAGTACATCGGCAAGGAGTGGCTCTGCATGGAAATCACCGATATCCGCATCCGCAGGGTGACCAGCGAAGGCAAACTGAAGGCGTACGTGACCGTGACCTTCGACGACTGCTTCGTGATACACAACGTGAAGATCATCGAGGGCAAGACCGGCGTGTTCATCGCCATGCCCAGCCGCAAGACCAAGACCGGGGAGTACAAGGATATCGCCCACCCCATCAGCCCGGAGTTCCGGGCCAGGCTGCAGGACACCATCGTCGCGGCGTACGACAGGGGCGACAATTCGGAAGAGGAAATGCCCCTCTGAGCCGCCGGGGCCTCCGCGACACCCCCGTGACACGCTTGGCCTTTCCAGTATATAAACTACGCGCCGCGCCCTCAATCAAAGCGCGGTACTATTGGGACGTAGACAAGCGGTAAGTCAGCGGTTTTTGGTTCCGCCATTCGCAGGTTCGAACCCTGCCGTCCCAATGCGCATATCACGCCTAGAGCGAGGAGAGAATATCCATGAGCCAGCATGTCCTGACCGCCGGCGCACGCACCGTGACCAACAAGGGTGCCGTGAACGCCCTGCGCCGCGAGGGGAAAATCCCCGCGGTCATCTATAACCGCCACGGGAAGACCACCACCGTCACCCTCGATGCCACCGAGTTCAAGAAGGGCACCGTGGGCGTCACCGAGAGTACCATCGTCGAGCTCAAGGTCGGCGCCGACACCTACCAGTGCCTCATCAAGGACCGCCAGCTCGACTGGCTCCGCAACACGATAGTCCACGTGGACTTCTTCGAGGTGGAAGCCGGCGTCGCCATGCGCGCCAAGGTGTCCATCCACCTGGTCGGCATCCCCGTGGGCGTCCGCGAGGGCGGCATCCTGGAAAACCCGGTCCACGAGGTGGAAGTCGAGTGTTTCCCCAAGGACATGCCCCCGAAGTTCGACATCGACGTCTCGGAGCTCCATGCCAACCACTCCATCCACGTGCGCGACATCAAGCGCTCGGACGCCGTGCGCATCCTGAGCTCCGGCGACCAGGTGGTCGCCCTGGTCAAGTTCGCCAAGGCCGAGGCCGAGCCCGTCGCCGAGGAAGCCGCCGCGGCTCCCGATGCGGCCGCCGCAGCCGCCGCTCCCGCCGCCGGGGCAGCTCCCGCCGCCCCCGCGAAGTAACGGGCCGCGGGTTCCCGACCCGGATCCCACAGAGGCCGTCCCGAGGGGCGGCCTCTCTCTTTGCCCGGCCCTGGAGCCGGACCCAAGTCCCGAGCCTTGATGGAGCAGCCGATGGCAGGACAGCTACAGCGGTCCCATGGCGGGGAAGCCCCGCCGCTCGCGGCGCTGCGCCGGTTTTTCCCCGCGGCCGGGGAGGGTTCGCCCCGGGCGGTAGTCCCCTGCCTCGTGGCCTTCTCGGGCGGCCCCGATTCCATGGCCCTCCTGGCGGTGGCCCGTCTCCTGTCCGGCGAGCTGGGTCTCCGGGTGGGAGCCTGCTGGGTCGACCACGGCATCAGGCCGGAAGCCGAGCTGGCGGCCGAACGGGAGTTCGTGCTGGAGGCCTGCGCCCGCCTGGGGGTTCCTCTGGACCTCCGCGAGCTGCCGCGAGGGAGCGTGCTCGCCGCCGCCGGAAGCCGCGGGGTCGAGGACGCGGCCCGGAGGGCCCGCTACCGGGCCCTGGAGGCCGCGCGCGCGGAAGGCGGCTGGGAGCTCATCCTCACCGCGCATACCTCGGACGACGTCCTGGAGACCATGGTCATGCGCGTGTTCTCCGGTTCCGGGGCCGCGGGCCTGCGGGGCATACCCGAGCGCTCAGGCAGGGTGGGCAGGCCCTTCCTGCGCGTCCGCAAGTCCGAGCTCCTGGACTGGCTCGCCTCCGCCGGGATGGGGTACCGCCTGGATTCCACCAACGAGAGCGGGCAGTACCTGCGCAACCGCGTCCGCAGGGAGCTCCTTCCCGTCATGGAGTCCGTCTTTCCCGGTTGGAGGACCGCCCTCGAGGCGCTGTCCGTCAAGTCCGCCGACGACGAGGAGGCCCTGTCCGCCGCCGCCGGGGAACTGGCGGCATCCGGCGGCATCCCGATCCCGGCCTTCACGGCCGCGCCGGCCGCCGTGCGGGAGCGGGCCCTGTTCCTGCTGGCTGACGCGGTCGCGGGAGGCGACGGGGGGGAGCGCATTCCCTGGCGCCTGGTCAGGCAGGCGGCCTCATGCCCGCCGGAACCCGGCCGCGCGAGGATCCTCGCCTCCGGCGCAGGCCTCCGCTTCCTGAGCGACGGCGCCCGCATCCTGGTCCGGGCAGAGCCGGAATCCGGGCCGCCGGCAGGCCGGGCGAGCGGTTTCTCCTTCGCGGTATCCGGCCCGGGCACGTATCGAATAGCCACGGACAGCTCCTTGGAGGTATATTACGGGGACGACGGCCTCCGGCTGGATGCCTTCTCCTGGCCGCTGGTCCTGAGGAGCCGCCTGCCCGGCGACTCCATCGCTGGCGCGGGAGGCGGGAAGCGCGTCGACGACCTGCTCAAGGAACTGGGCATACCCCCGGGAGAGCGCGACTCCGTGCCGGTGGCCGAGGACCGGGACGGGCTGGTGGCCGTGCTCGGCTCGCTCCACGGCAAGCGCGACATATATAGAAGGAACGACGGGATCAAGGGCGTCCTCGCCCCGGGATATCTCTCCATGAAACGGAAAGGACTCGACCGAGACTATGCAGTTCGACGATAACGACAACAACAAGCTTCCCCGGAAGCCCGATGGCGCCCCGCCCCGCGGCCCGCGCGTCTCGCTCATCGTGTTCCTGGGGCTCATGGCCGTCTCGGTCGCGCTCTTTTTCTTCGACGGTAACGCCTCGCGGAAGAGCATCCCGTACTCGACCTTCCTGGCCCACCTGGATGAAGGCAACGTCGAGGCGGTGACCATCGTGGATGAGTCCACGATCCGCGTGACGCTCAAGGGCAAGACCGGGGAGGTCCAGGAATTCAACACCCTGATCCCCTATGTCGACCTGGGCCTCCTGGACAAGCTGGAGGAGAAGGGCGTCAAGCGCATCGACGGGGCGCAGACCGGGGCCGGACCCTGGGCCATCGTCATGGACCTCTTCCCCTGGCTGTTCGGTTTCTTCCTGCTGTGGATGATCCTCAGGCAGATGCAGGGCAACAACAAGGCTTTCACCTTCGGGAAGAGCCGCGCCAAGCGCTACCAGGGCTCGGGCGCCAAGCTCACCTTCGCGGACGTGGCCGGCCAGAAAGAAGCCAAGTACGAGCTCTCCGAGGTGGTCGACTACCTCAAGAGCCCGCAGAAGTTCGTCAAGATGGGCGCGCGCATCCCCAAGGGCGTGCTCCTGGTGGGCATGCCCGGCACCGGAAAGACCCTCCTGGCCAAGGCGGTGGCCGGCGAGGCGGACGTGCCGTTCTTCCACATGTCAGGTTCCGATTTCGTGGAGATGTTCGTGGGCGTGGGCGCCAGCCGGGTGCGCGACCTGTTCGAGCAGGGCCGCAAGAGCGCGCCCTGCATCATCTTCATCGACGAGCTGGACGCCGTGGGCAGGACCCGCGGCGCGGGCTACGGCGGCGGCCACGACGAGCGCGAGCAGACCCTCAACCAGATGCTGGTGGAGATGGACGGGTTCGACACCAAGGACGGCGTGATCATCCTGGCGGCCACCAACCGGCCCGACGTGCTTGACCCGGCCCTCCTCAGGCCGGGGCGCTTCGACCGCCAGGTGGTGGTGGCCATGCCCGACATCAAGGAACGCGAGGACATCCTCAAGATCCACATGGCCAAGGTGCCGGTATCGCCCGACATCGACTCCCAGCGCATCGCCCGGGCCACCCCCGGCATGAGCGGTGCGGACCTGGCCAACCTGGTCAACGAGGCGACGCTCTTCGCGGTGCGCCGGGGCCGCTCCCTGGTGGAGATGCCCGATTTCGAGGAAGCGCGCGACAAGATCATGATGGGCATCGCCCGTTCCTCCATGGTCATCTCCGAGGAGGAGAAGAAGGCCACCGCCTACCACGAGGCCGGCCACGCGCTCCTGCACTACTACCTGCCCAAGGCCGACCCGCTGCACAAGGTGACCATCGTGCCGCGCGGCCGCGCCCTGGGCGTGGCGTTCTCCCTGCCGGCCCAGGATTCCTATTCCAGGGCCCGCGGCTGGATACGCGACCGCATCGTCATCATGTACGGCGGCTTCGCGGCCGAGAGCATCATCTACGGCGAGACCACCACGGGCACGACCCAGGACATCAAGCAGGCCACCGACCTGGCCCACAAGATGGCCTGCGAATGGGGCATGGCGCCCGAACTCGGGCCCATAGCCTACGGTCAGGAGGACGAACCCATCTTCCTGGGCAAGGAGATCGCCCGGCACAAGGACTACTCCGAGGAGACGGCCAGGAGAATCGACCGCGCGATACAAGATATCCTTGAGGATGCGCGAAAGACGGCATATGATATCCTCACCGAGCACCGGGACCAGCTCGAACGCCTGGCGCAGGAACTCATCCTGAAGGAGACCCTGCTCGATGATGACATCAAGACGATGTTCGGTTTCAGCTCCAAGGAAGCCGCCCCGGAATAGCCTCGCTGCCGCGCTCGCCCTCGCCGCGCTGGCGGCGGCGGGCGCCCAGCCGGCCTCGTCGCCGGCTCCCGCGGCGGCGGCAGGCCTCCTCGTGGCCGCGGCCCGCGATTCCCTGGCCATGGGCTACGCCGACGCCGCCGACGGCTTTCTGGCGGAGGCCTTGGACCTTTCGCCCTCCGATCCAGACGCCAATTACCTGTCTGCCCTCATGGCCGCGCGCTCCGGCGCGTCCCCGGCCTCCGTCATGCCGTACCTGGAGCGGGCGCTCTCCGGCGGGGCCTTCCGCTCCTGGACCCGGGGAGATGCCGCGCTCCTGTACGCGTCCCTCCTCGTCCGGACCCGGGAACCGCACGCGGCGCTGCGTTTCCTGGCCGGCCTTCCGAGGGACGCGGAACTCCTGCGGGTGGAGTCCGTGGCGCAGCGCCTGGCTGGCAATCCCGAGGGTGCGCGCCGCGCCATCCTGGAGTCGCTTGCCCGTTTCCCGCGCGATCCCCGTGCCCTGCTGTCCTGGCTCCTGGCCGCCGATCGACCGACGGTGACACCCGGGGACCGGCAGCTGATCGACGCCGCCTTCAGGGGCCTGGACGCGCTCAAGGAAACGGACATGCGCATCCTGTTCGCGCTGGCTCCCTACGCCCCGAACCCGGATGCGTCCAGGCTCATGATCAGGGAATACCGGGCCATGGACGGGGGCGATGCGCGAGCCCTCGCCCTGGCGCTGCGCCTGGGGCTGGTCGGCGAGGAGGCCGCCGCGGCGGAGGTTTTCTCCGGCCGCTACGCGCTGGACGCGGGCACCCTGGCGGACCTTGCCGGGGCCATGGCCACGCCGGCGGGCAGGGCCGCCCTGGCGCTCGCGTTCTCAACGTATTCGGGCAGCGTCGGCTCCGACGCGGACCGTGACGGCTTCCCGGAGGCCGTCTCCCGCTATGAAAACGGGACGCTCGCCGCCTGGGCCTGGGATCCGGACCAGGACGGCGTGCCTTCCATCGAGGCGGGCTTCCGGGAATCCGCACCCGTTGAACTGCTGGCCCGCTCGGGCGGCACCACCGTCATGCTGCGCTTCGGACCGTGGCCGCGGCTGTCGTCGGCCACGGTCTCCGACGCCTCCGGGTCCAGGGCCTACGCCTTCGCACCGGGCGCGGTCACGCTCCCGGTACCGGCGCTCTCGCGACTGTCCCCCCTGGAGTCGGGCCCGTGGCTGGCGTCCAGGGGCACCCGGGAGCTGCCTTCGGAAACCTGGCTGGCGGCGCGCGCGATACGCGCCGAGAAGCGCTCAGGCGGCCTGGCCGAGGCCTGGGAACTGTACGACGGCGAGGCCTTGCGCTCCTGGTGGCGGGCCGCCGACGGGAGCGGCGGCTTGGCCTGGTACCGGGCCGGGGTGCCTTCCGAGGACCGCGCGGACCTGGACGGGGACGGCAGGCTGGAGACCAGGCGGTACTGGATCCGTTCCGCAGACGGCATGCCCGTGATGGAACGCCTGGAAAGCGACCTGGACGGCGACGGGGTCTTCGAATACCGCAAGCGCCTGGTCGTCCCGCTCCTGGAGACCTGGGACACGGATGCGGACGGGCTGCCGGACCTGGGCTTCGAGCCCCTGGACGGCGACAGGAAGGCATGGTCCTTCTCCGCCCGGGGCGACGGCAGGCTGGACACCCGTGCCGTGCTGGCCGGGGGCGTCGTGGTGTCCGCAGAACGGGACGGACAGCCCCTGGCCCTGGTGCCCGATTCGGGCGGCCAGGTCACCTGGCTGGGCCGCAAGCCCTTCGATTTCGGCCGGCAGCGGCCCGAGCCCGGCATGGGCGCCAGGAACGGCGTGCGCTATGCCGTGATGGAGCTGGGCGGGCGCCTCTACGCCGAGGCGCTCGAATGAGCCAGCCGGCCGGGATCGGCGTGCTGGTGGTGGAGGACGAGTTCATCCAGGCCCTGGAACTCAAGTCCACCCTCGCGTCATTGGGCTATGCGATACTCGGCATCGCGGGGAGCGGCGAGGACGCGATCCGCCTGGCCGCGGAGACCGAGCCGGCCCTGGTGCTCATGGACATCAACCTGTCGGGGACGCTCGACGGCATCGACGCGGCCCTCGCGATCCGCGAAGCCAGGCCGGTTCCCGTGATCTTCGTCACCGCCTTCAGCGACGACGAGACGCTCGCCCGCGTGCAGGCGTCCAGCCCGTACGGCTACATCGTCAAGCCGTACCGGGAGCGGGACCTCAAGATATGCATGGAGATGGCCCTGGCAAAGTTCGGCTACGAGACCATGCTGGTCCGGGCCAGGGAACTGGCCGAGGCGAACGACCGGGCCAAGAGCCGCTTCCTGGCCAACATCAGCCACGAGCTCAAGACGCCCCTCAACGCCATCGTCGGCTTCACGGAGCTGGCCCAGTCCATGTCCCGCGACGCCGAGCAGTCCGAGTGCCTGGTCATGGCCATGCGCGGGGTGCGGCGGCTCGAGGCGACCATCGAGTCGCTCCTGGACTACACCAAGCTGGAGTCCGGTGAGCACATGCCGATCATGGCGTCCTTCCGGGTCCCGGACCTGCTGCGGCGGGTGGTGGACTCCTGCCTGGACGAGGCCGAGTCCAAGGAACTCTCCCTGTCCGCCGAATGCGACCCGGGCCTGCCCGAGCGGGGCTGGGGCGACGCCGGCAAACTGGCATCCATACTGGGGGGGCTCCTGGGCAACGCGGTCAAGTTCACGGACTCGGGCTTCGTGCGGCTGAGGGCCGGAGGCGGTCCGGACGGCGCGCTGGTGTTCACGGTGGAGGACAGCGGCCGGGGCATATCCGACGCGAGCCGGGTCCTGTCCTTCAAGGCGTTCTGCCAGGGCGACGATTCCCCGACCAGGGAACACGGCGGCCTGGGCCTGGGGCTCACCGTGGCCAAGGGCCTGGCCGACGTGCTCGGGGCCAGCCTGGAATACGGGGCCCGCGAGGGAGGCGGTTCGCGGTTCACGGTGGCCCTGCCCGGGGCCTTGTCCGCGGAACCCGGCCGCGACGGTGCACGGAGGTGAGCATGGTCCGGTTCCTGGTGGTCGAGGATGATTTCGGATCACGGCTCCTGATGCGCAAGATCCTCGCCGAGTACGGCGAGGTTGACGCGGCCGTGGACGGCGAGGACGCGGTGCGGGCGTTCTCCGCCGCGCGGGCCGAGGGCCGGCCCTACGGCGTGGTGTTCCTTGACATCATGATGCCCAGGATGGACGGCCACCAGGCGCTGCGCGAGATCAGGGCCATCGAGGCGCAGGACGGCAAGGCCAGGCAGGACGGCGTGGTCGTCATCATGGCGACCGTGCTGGAGGATCCGCGGAGCGTGATCGATTCCTGCTACGAGGGCGGGGCTGACGCCTACCTCGTCAAGCCCCTGGACCGGCGCAAGGTCAGGGCGGAACTCCAGCGGCTCGGCATAGCCGCCCTCGAGGGGGAGCGTGCATGAACCGGCGGGACGGACGCCCCACGCGCATCGCGGTGTGCGAGGACGAGCTGATCATCGCCCTGGACATCAAGACCTTCCTGTCCAAGAACGGTTACGAGGTGGCCGGCACCTACGATTCGGCGGAGGCGCTCCTGGCGGCGGTCGGGACGGATCCGCCCGACCTGGTGCTCATGGACATCCAGCTCAGGGGCGCGATGGACGGCCTGGAGGCGTCGGCCCGCCTGCTGGAGCTCCATGCAATCCCGGTCATACTGCTCACGGCCTACGCCGACGCGGCCACCATCGAGCGCGCCAAGCTCACCCAGCCCTTCGGCTACGTGCTCAAGCCCTACGACGACCGCGAACTCCGGACCGCCATCGAGATCGGTCTGTACCGGGCCGGCATGGAGCGGCGCCTGCGGCGCAGCGAGTCCAGGTACCGCAGCCTCTTCGAGGAGAGCCTGGCCGCGGTCTTCGTCACCGATTCCGGGGGGCTGATACTGGAAGGCAACCGCGCGTTCCACGAGCTGGCGCGCGGGGCCACCCGGCTCGCCGAGGCGTTCCAGGATCCGGCTCGGGCGGCTTCCCTGCTGGCGGCGCTCGACAGGGACGGTCGCGTCGGGCCGGAGGAAGCCCGGCTGGCGGACCGGGGAGACGCGGCCCGTCATGCCCTCCTGTCGGCTGTGCGGGTGCCCCTGTTCCCCGGTGGGGGCTCTCCGTCAGGCGAGGGCGTCGAAACGCGCAGCGACGCGTACCTGTTCCAGGCCTTCGACGTGACCGAGCGGAGGCAACTCCAGGACGGCCTGGCCCGCGCCCAGAAGATGGAGGCGCTCGGCCGGCTCGCGGGCGGAGCGGCCCATGACTTCAACAACATCATCACGGCGGTGCTCGGGTACGCCCACCTGGCCAGGGAGGGCGCGGGAGCGGACTCGCCCATCCGAGCCGAACTGGAGGGCATCGAGGCGGCCGCGAGGCGGGCGGCGGTGCTGGCCAGGCAGCTCCTGGTCTTTTCCCGCAGGGACAAGCCGGACCGGAGCGTATTCTCCCTGAGCATCCTGGCCCGGGACCTGGGGCGCATGCTGGATCGGCTCGCCGGCGAGGACGTGATCATCCGGATCGTCGGATCGGATCGGCTGGACCTGGTTGACGCCGACCGCTCGAGGATGGAGCAGGTGCTGGTCAATTTGGTCATGAACGCCCGGGATTCGATGCGCTCCGGGGGCAGGATCACGGTCTGCACCGGCCTGGCCGAGCTGCCGGAACCCTCCCAAGGCGCCTTCGGGCCGATCCCACCGGGCACTTGGTCTTTCCTGTCGGTGACCGACGAGGGCGAGGGCATAGCTCCGGAGCTGATGCCCAGGCTGTTCGAGCCCTTCTTCACCACCAAGGGACCGGACAGGGGCACTGGCCTGGGATTGTCAACGGTCGCCGGCATCGTAAGGCAGGCGGACGGCCACCTGGCGGTCAGCTCGGCCGTGGGGCGGGGCTCGACCTTCACCGTCTACCTGCCGCCGGCCGAGCGCGTCCCGTGCGACGCGGACTCCCCAGGAGGGCGGGTTCCCGTGCCGGCCCGCACCCGCCGCGGCCGCGGCGAGCCGGTCATGGTGGTGGAGGACGACGATTCGGTCCGCGTCCTGATGGAATCCATGCTCGAGCGAGCGGGCTACTCCGTCATGTCGGCCCGGCACCCGGGGGAGGCGCTCATCCTGCTCGAAGGGGCCAGGAGGCAGCCCCGGGTCCTGGTCGTCGACCTGGTCATGCCGCTCATGCGCGGTCCGGAACTGGCCGCCCGCGTCACGGCGGTCGCGCCCGGATGCAGGACGCTCTACGTGACCGGCTATGCGGCCGCCCCGGACGGCCCGCCCGTGCCGGAACCCTGCCTGGCCAAGCCCTTCACCGAGGACCAGCTGGCCGAGGCGGTCCATGACCTGGTGGCGAGGGGGCTGGTCGACCTGCCCGAGCTGCCCTTCGACAGCTCGGAGGGACCGGCGGCTCAGGACAGGATCGAGCGGTAGAGCCTGGCCTCCAGGCCCGCGGTGACCGGGCTGGCGTAATCGCGGTCCGCCCTGCCAAGCCCCGTGTCCAGCGTGTCGCGAACCCGGGCCGGCCGGTCCGAGAGGGTCGTGATGCGGTCCCCCAGGTAGATGGCCTCGCGGACGTCGTGCGTCACCACGATGGCCGTCCGGCCGTCCCTGGCGCGCAGGTCCAGGAACAGGTCCATCACGGCGATCCTGGTCTTGAGGTCCAGCGCGGAGAAGGGCTCGTCCAGGAGCAGGACCCGCGACGGGTAGGCGAAGGTCCGGGCTATGGCCACCCGCCTGCGCATGCCTCCGGAAAGCGCTCCCGGCTTCGCGCCGGCCGAGCCTTCAAGCCCCACGGCCGCCAGGGCCTCCAGGGCCAAGGCTTCCCGCTGCGCCTTGGGGAAGCCCCGTTCCAGCACCAGCGCCACATTGTCCCTGGCGGACAGCCAGGGCAACAGCCGGTCCTCCTGGAACACGTAGCTGGCCCCCGCTTCGCCGAAGCCTTCCACGGAGCCTGAGAAATCAGGATCCAGCCCGGCGAGTATGTTGAGCAGGGTGGTCTTGCCGCAGCCCGATGGCCCCAGCACCGCGGTGACCGATCCTTCCGGGAATTCCAGGTCCAGCCCGCCCAGCACCTCCAGGGAGCCGAAGGACTTGGCCAGGCCCGTCACGCCGTAGGCCATGAAAGCCTCCTGGACAGCAGGTTGAAGCATGCGTCGCTGAGCGCGCACAGCAGTATGCCCGCCGCCGCCCAGGCGAAGACCTCGGTGGTCTCCAGCATGATCCTGGCCGCCTGCATGCCCGCTCCCAGGGCGAACCTGGGCTGGCTCAGCGCCTCCCCGGCGACGACCACCTTCCACGACAGGCCGAGGGCGCTCCCTGCCCCCGCCACCAGGTGGGGCATGGCGGACGGAAGCCGTATCCTCATCGCCGCCCTGCCGCGGCCCATGCCGAACAGCCGGGCCATCTGGAGCAGCTTGGGGTCGGCCGCGCGTATGCCGGCGGCCACGTTGGCCATGACCACGGGAAAGGCCATGACCACCGCCGAAAAGACGGGAACGAAGCCGTCGGGGAACCAGATCAGCGCGAGGAGGATGATGGCCATCACCGGGGTGGCTCTGATCACCGTCATGGCCGGGGCCATGAGGCCGGCGGCGAACCTGGAGGAACCCGCCAGCGCGCCCGCCACCGAGCCTATCAGCATGGACAGGGCGAAGGCGGCCAGCCCGCGCAGGGCCGTCGCCCCGAGTGCCCGGAGGAATCCTGCCGAGCCGAACAGCCGCAGGAAGGAGGCAAGCACCTTCTCCGGCGGGGGGAGGATGATGTCCGCCCCGGTCGCCATCGCGCCCAGCTTCCAGAGCGCGACCAGGAGGGCCACGGCCAGCAGGCCGGTAGCCTTCCCGGAGCCCCGGCCGGGGAGCGGCGGGAAGCCGCCTTCCGCGTCCACCGTCAGGGCTTGACGGCGGCGTAGAAGGCCGCGTCGGGCAGCTTGCCGCCTATGGACGCGGGCGCCGCGGCGAGGAACACGGAGAGTATGCCTTCCACCGCTTCCCTGGCCGCCCCGGCGCGCTCGAACGCGTAATTGGATACGGGTATGGCGGCCGCGGCAACGGCCGCCTTGAGGCCCATGTCATGTTTTTCCACGAGGGCGCCAGCCGCGACGGGGTCGGCGAGCACCGATGAGATGGAAGCCGAGTAGGCCGCCATGAGGGCCGACACCGCGGAGGGACGCTCGTCCAGGAGCGACGCGCGGACCACGAAGGCGCTCATGGGGTAATCCCCCAGGCCGGTGGCGGCCGTCCAGAGCGAGGTGAGCGAGAAGGGTACCCTGGCCGCCGGGTTGCCCTTGAGCACCATGGTGGCGAAGGGTTCGGGCAGGACCGCCACGTCGATCTTGCCGGCGACCATGCTGGCCGCTATCTCGGGGTAGGGCATGCTGAAGACCATGCGGAGATCCGTATCCGGATCCATGCCGCCGGCCTTGAGCACCGTGCGCATGAGGTACTCGGGCGTGGCTCCCTGGCCGGCCACGTACACGTCCCGGCCGCGCAGGTCGGCCAGTCCCTTCACCGCGGGATCGGTGGTCAGGACCTTGACCATGCCGTTGCCCACGATGGCGACCAGGCGGTACGGCATGCCGGCGTTGTAGAGCTTGGCGGCCATGTTGACCGGAAGCACCGCCGCCTCGAGTTCGCCCGAGATCAGCCTGGCCGCCATCACGTCGGCGGCGGCGATCGCCTCGAGCGAGAGCGTCGCGCCGGAAGGCAGGGCGGGCGGCGTCTCGAACAGCTTGATGGCCCCGATTCCGGTGGGCCCCTTGAGGACGCCCATGCGTATCGTCATCGGTCCGGCCGCCTCGGCGGCGGGGCGTTCCCTGCCGCCCAGTCCGAAGGCGGAGGCGCACAGGAGCGTCATGGCGAGCGCGATCAGGGAAAGTCGTTTCATGGGTGGTTCCTTTCGGCATGCCGGGACCGTTCCCGGCACCGCGATCCAATGATACCAACGCCGCCGGAACTGGACAAGCGGGCCGGCCGAAACGATCAAGCTTCCACTTCCGAGGAGATTCCAATATAGTAGAAGCAATGAGATGCGACGCCTGCGGAGCGGATGACGACATCCTCTTCATGAGCGACGGGACCACCCCCGACGGCCTGCGACTCTGCAGGGCCTGCGCGAGCGCCAGGGGCTACCCGGAGGCCGGAGGCTCGCCCGATCCGGAACCCGCCTGTCCCGGCTGCGGGATGCCGGTGTCGGAACTGAGTTCGGCCGGCAGGCTCGGTTGCGCGCGATGCGTGCCGTCCTTCCGCAAGGAGCTGTCGATGCTGTGGCGCAGGGCCGGGCGCCCCGCACGCTACGCCGGCAAGGTGCCATCGGGGCGGTCGGGGACGGACGCGCTGGCCGGGCTCAGGCGCGAGCTGTCGGCGGCGCTCGAGGCCGAAGATTTCGAGCGGGCAGCCGCCGTGCGCGACGAGCTGCGCACCAAGGGCGGAGGGACATCCCGGTGAGCGTGCCCTGGCCCGCCCTGAGGCCCCTCGCGGAGGGCGACTACCCGTGCTTCGACGTGGCTATTCGCTCCACCGTCATCCTGGAGCGCAACCTGGCCGGTTTCGCCTTCGGCTCCAGGCTGGATGGAGAGGGCCGCGTCCGCGCCGCCTCGCTGCTTTCTGAAGCGGCCCGCGGGGCCGGGCTCGTGCTCCAGCCGGCAGGCTCCATGGATCCGGAGCTCCAGGCAGCCGTCGCGGACCGGGACCTGCTGCCCAGGTCCTACCTGGTCGACGAGAGCGCCACGGTCGGACTGGGCACGGAAACGCCGGCCTGGGCTTCATTTTTCGAGCGCGAGCACTTGGCCCTGCGGGTCGCGATGCCCGGGCTGGATCTCAGGGCGGCCTGGCTGGCCGTATCGGCCCTGGACGACGCCATGGGCGCCCTGGTACCGTGGGCGTTCGACCCCGATGCCGGCTTCGTCATGGGCGAGGCCGTCCGCTGCGGCACCGGCCTGTCCGCCGCCGTGCGGTTCCACCTTCCGGCCCTGGGGATATCCGGCCTCGCGGAAGGCGCGTTCCGCCGGGCCATGGAAGCCGGCTTCGTCGTGTCCGGGTCCTACGCCGGCTCGGCCCCCTCGGCGGGAGCCCTCTACGGGCTGTCCCTGCCGGCCGCCTGGCGCGAGGCGGAGGAACCGGCCCTGGACCGGCTTTCCCGGGCGGCCACCGCCCTGGTAGAGTACGAGCGCAGGGCCAGGAACGAGCTCCTCGAGCGCAGCCCCTGGGATCTCCTGGACCTGGTGGGCAGGGGGCTCGGCCTCGCTTCCCGGTCCAGGCTGCTGGGCCGGGACGAGGCCTGCGACGCAGTCTCCGGC
Organism: Spirochaetota bacterium; assembly: GCA_022709445.1. GTDB lineage: Bacteria > Spirochaetota > Spirochaetia > Treponematales > UBA12059 > JAKLIU01. The sequence continues at coordinate 15,231 of JAKLIU010000009.1, forward strand.
ATGCGGACCGGAGTCGCCATGGGGCTGCTCTCCGGGCTGGGGCTGGCGGCGGCCACGGAGCTGTGGACGACGGCGCGCGCGCGCTCGCCCAGGCGGGGCGACGAGCCGGAATCCGCGGCCAGGGCCAGGGTCCTGCGGACCGCGGTGGCCGATGTTTCGATGGACGAGAGGTACCGCGATGTTTAAGGGACTGACCAAGCGCGCCCAGAGGGCGCTCACCGTTTCCGCCCAGGAGGAAGCCCGGCGTTTCCACTCGGGCGAACTGGCCCCGGAACACGTGCTCCTCGCGCTCATGCGCGAGGCGGACGGCACGGGGTTCCTCCTCCTGGAATCGCTGAAGGTGGACCTGGCCGAGCTGAAGCTGGAACTGGAGCGCGCGGCCGTCGGGCGGCGGGGCGGCTTCCTGCTCGGCGACGCGCCCCTGTCGAGGCGGCTCAAGTCCATGCTGGAGACCGCGGCCGAGGAAGCGCGCCTGGGCGAGTGCGAATACATCGGGACCGAGCACATCGTGGTGGCCGCGTCGCGAGAGAGCGGCTCCACCCTGGAGCAGTTCCTGTCCCGGTACGGGATTTCCCACGACCAGCTGCGCGGGGCGCTCAAGCAGGTTGAAGCCGGCTCCGAGGACCGCAGGAAGACCCGGGAACCGCCCGCGGCCGCCGTCCCGCCCGTCGCGAGGAAGGCCTCCGCGTCCGCCACCCCGCTCCTGGACGAGCACTCCCGGGACCTGACCGCCATGGCGCGGGACGACCGCATCGACCCGGTGGTCGGGCGCGAGCGCGAGACCGGCCGGCTCCTGCGCATCCTGTCGCGCAGGACCAAGAACAACCCGGTGCTGGTCGGGGACCCCGGCGTCGGCAAGACGGCCATCGTCGAGGGCCTGGCGCTGCGGATGGCGCGGGGGGCCGTGCCCGAGGGCCTGATGGGCCGCCGCCTCCTGGTGCTGGACCTGGCCTCCGTGGTGGCCGGGACCAAGTACCGCGGCGAGTTCGAGGAGCGCCTCAAGCGCATCATGAAGGAGATCCTGGCCGCCGGGAACGTCATCCTGTTCATCGACGAGCTCCACACCATCATCGGCGCCGGCAGCGCCGAGGGCACCATCGACGCGTCCAACATGCTCAAGCCGGCACTCTCGCGCGGCGAGCTGCAGTGCATCGGCGCGACCACCCTGGACGAGTACCGCAAGTACTTCGAGAAGGACGCCGCCCTCGAGCGGCGCTTCCAGACCGTGCTGGTTGATGAGCCGGGCGTGGACGATACCGTGGACATGCTCAACGGGGTCAGGGAGCGCTACGAGCGCTTCCACGGGGTGCGCTACGCGCCCGACGCCGTGGAGGCTGCCGCGCGCTACGCCCGCCGCTACGTGAGCGAGCGCTTCCTGCCGGACAAGGCCATAGACGTGATGGACGAGGCCGGCGCTCGCAAGAAGGTCGAGGATCCCGTCCGCGCCCCCGGGCTCGGCTCGGTGGAGGCTGAGATCCGCAGGCTGAACGAGGAGAAGCTGGCACTGGTGTCCACCCAGAACTACGAGCGGGCAGCCGAGGTGCGCGACCGGGTGCGCGAGCTCAAGGCGGAGCTGGAGGAACTGCGCGCGCGCAACACCTCGCTCCTGGGCGGGAACGCTCCGCTGGTGACCGTCGACGACGTGCGGGCCGTGGTGTCCGAGATGACCGGGATCCCGGTGGAGCGGATCGCCGAGGGCGAGTCCGGGAAGCTGGCCAACCTGGAGGAGGAGCTGCACCGGCGGGTGATAGGCCAGGACGCGGCGGTCGGCGCGCTGGCGGCGGCGGTCAGGCGCTCCCGCGCGGGCATCTCGGACGCGCGCAGGCCACTGGGCTCGTTCCTGTTCCTCGGGCCCACGGGCGTGGGCAAGACCGAGCTGGCCAAGACCCTGGCGGACTTCCTGTTCAACGACGAGAAGGCCCTGACCCGCATCGACATGAGCGAGTACATGGAGAAGCACTCGGTCAGCCGCCTGATCGGCGCGCCCCCGGGCTACGTGGGCTACGACGAGGGCGGCCAGCTGACCGAGGCCGTGCGCCGCCGCCCGTACTCGGTGGTGCTCTTCGACGAGGTGGAGAAGGCCCACCCCGACGTGTTCAACGCCCTCCTCCAGCTCCTGGACGACGGACGGCTGACCGACGGACAGGGTCGCACCGTGGACTTCAGGAACGCGATCGTCATCATGACCAGCAACCTGGGCTCCGACCTCATCCTGGAGGCCAAGGACATGGACGAGGTGCGCGCCCGGGTGGAGGAGGTGCTCAAGGCTTCCTTCAAGCCGGAGTTCCTCAATCGCATCGACGAGACGGTCGTGTTCGAGCGCCTGGGGCGCGAGCACATGGCCGGCATAGCCCGCATCCAGATCGGCTACCTGGTCGCCCGCATGGCCGCCCGCGGAGTCTCCCTCGAACTGACGCCGGAGGCCGAGGCCCTGGTAGCCTCCGAGGGCTTCGACCCGCGCTTCGGCGCGCGCCCGCTCAAGCGCGTGGTCCAGTCGCGGATCCAGAATCCCCTGGCCAAGCTGGTGCTGCGCGGGGACGCCAAGGAAGGCGACGCCATCGTGGTGGGCGTCAGGGACGGCGAGTTCGCCTTCAGGGCCAAGCGCCGTGCCTGAGTCCGGCCCCCGCGCCTACACCGATTCCCACGCGCACCTGTCCTACGTGCTGGAACGCTCGGGGCGGGAAGCCCTGGATGCCGCCCTGGCGCCCTACCGCGGCGGCGAGGAGCTGATCCTGGATCCGGGGGTGGACGCGGG
>JAKLIU010000090.1 GCA_022709445.1 Spirochaetota bacterium
CGTCCCGGTTGTCCGGCTGCAGGCAGGCGCGGCGACGAGGATGGCGGCCGCGCAGGCGAGGAGCGTGAGGCCGGTCCCGTATCGATGCCCTGATTGGCGAGCCGCGCGTTTCATCGGTATGGTATAGTAGCGGCGAGGGCCCGCTTCGATCAACCGGGCCGGGAAGGATCGTCATGGACGCGAGTTGGGCCAGCCTGGGACTGCGATTCACCGAACCCGTCCGCGATCCGCTGTGGAAGAACATCCTCCTGCCGGCCGAGTTCATGCCCGTGGTGGAGTCGCCGCAGTTCGTGCAGCTTTCCAGGATCATGCAGCTGGGACCCGCCCAGCTGGTGTATCCCGGCGCGACGCACACGCGCAGGGCCCACTCCCTGGGCGTGTTCGAGATGGCCCGGCGCATCCTTGGCGCCCTGCTCGAGCGCGGGGCGTCCGGCATCGTCACGCCGGCGGGTTCCAGGGCCTTCCTGATGGCCGCGCTCTGCCACGACCTGGGGCATTTCCCCTACGCGCACTCGCTCAAGGAGCTGCCGCTGGCCGAGCACGAGGCCCTGACCGCGCGCCGGCTCGCCGGCCCGCTGGCCGGGGCCCTGTCCGCGGCCGGGATCGACCCGGGACTGGCGGCGGCCATCGTCGACCAGGACTTGCCCGGGGACGGAGCCGAGCTGGGCTTCTACCGGGCCCTGCTCTCCGGGGTGCTGGACCCCGACAAGCTCGACTACCTGAACCGGGACGCCTGGGCATGCGGCGTGCCCTACGGCCTGCAGGACGTGGATTTCGTGCTGCAGCACGTTGGGCTGGAGGACGGCCGCCCGGGCATCTCGGCCGCGGGTTCCATGGCGGTGGAAGGGGTGCTGTTCTCCAAGTACCGCATGTACCGCGCCGTGTACTGGCACAAGACGGTGCGTTCCGCCACGGCCATGATCAAGAAGGCCGTGTCCGCGGCCCTCGCCTCCGGCAGCCTGGTCCCGGACATGCTCTACGGGCTGGACGACGCGGGATTCTACGCGCTCATGGCCGGACCCGAGCGCGACCCGGATTCCCTGGTGTCCTCCGTGGCCGCTGGCCGGCTCCTCAAGCCCTGCCTGGAGCTGCCCTGGGACGGGGCCAACCCCGCCTGCCTGCGCGCCGCCGACCTGTCGCTGCGCCCGGCCCTGGAGGCCGAGCTGTCGATCGCGCTGGGGGAGCCGGGAAGGCCGGCCCTCGTGGTGGTGGATCTTCCCGAGCCCATCTCCTTCGAGTCGGACCTGCCCGTGCTGGGGACGGGGAGCGGCTTCTCCGCCCTGGCCACGGTGTTCAGGCCCGAGACGGTGGCGGCTTTCTCGCGCGCCCTCAGGGTGCTGCGCGTGTACTCCGACCGCGATCCGGCCCGGGCGCACGCGGCGGCGGCGGAAGCCTACGGGCTGCCCACGGGCTCGGCTTGAGCGGCCGCCCTGCTTGCAGGAGGGGCGTAAATGGCTACACTTGCTTGGTGGATGATTGGAGGAACCGCGCATGGACATCCATAACCTGATGGAAGACCTCGTGAAGGCGACGGTGAACGAGCTGTTCGACGCCGAGGAACGGGGCGCGAGCGGTTCCTGGTGCACCTGCGGGCAGTGCCGCATGGACGTGGCCTGCTACGTGCTGAACAGGATACGGCCCGAGTACGTGGTCTCCAGCCGCGGCATCGCCTACACGGAGCAGGACTACGGCGAGAAGCTCCAGAAGACCGCCGACGTGGTCTCTCTGGCGCGCGAGGGCTGGGCCCGGATCAATTCGGCCAAGCGGCCCAACCACGAGCACGTGTCGAACGGGGCAGTCATGGAGCGCCCCGTGCCGGAGGGACCGGTGTTCAACCTGCCGCCCATCATGGGCCGCGTCTTCAACGTGTCCAACTTCGAGCCGGTGTCCGGAGCCACGGTCACCCTGGGCGACGGCGGTTCGCTCCAGCCCATGATGGACGCCAACTGGCAGAATCCCTACGGCATCGTCAAGAACACGGCCGGTACCTTCATTTTCTGGCCGGCCCCGGTGCCTGCCGCCGCCGCGGGCGAGAAGCGGAAGTTCTCCTTCAGCCTGAACATCGTCATGCCCGGCTTCGAGAACCTGGACCACTACTTCGAGCTGGAGCTGGCCGCGTCGCCCGCGGCGGTGGTCCAGTTCTCCATGCAGTCGGTCTTCCGCCTGCCCGACCTGTACGTGTTCCCCGCCTGACGATCCCTCCCCCGGGCGTCAGCCCCGGCGCATCATCGACGCGAGTTCCGCCGCCGGGACCAGTTCCAGGTACTGGAGCACGTCCAGCTCGCCCCGTTCCTCCACCCGCCTGAGCTTGTAGACCCGGTAGGCGATCATCCGGTCGCTTGGCGGAGGCACGGGCACGGGGAAGCCGTTCATGTCCACCAGCTCATCGATCCCGAGCAATCGCCCGGTCTCCTGCCTGTCCCCGTCCGGGTAGATCAGCCAACGCGTCTCGGTCGTCATGGGGCGATACTATACGCCAAAAACACGAGTTTCAAGCCGATTCCACCCCCGAACGGCCCGACTACTACACGCATGTGTAGTGAAATACCCTAAAAATAATTCTGTCTAGTAGTCCGAGTCTCCGTACCTTCGTTGACATTGTGGGCGAGTAGGGTAGTATATAGGAGGATTGTGGGAAAAAGTGGGAGATAAAGGGAAACGGTGGCATGGAGCTGGTGACAGGCGAGTTCAGGAACACCCTCGACGACAAGGGAAGACTCTCCCTTCCGGCCAAGCTCAGGGCCGGATTGCCGGGGAACGTCCTGGTCGTCACCCAGGGAGTGGACAAGTGCCTGTGGCTGTTCACGCCGGAGCGCTGGAACGCGCTCTCCGAGCAGCTCTTTTCCTCCACCAGCCTCTTCCACCAGCAGGCGCGGATCATCCAGCGGAGGATCATCGCGCCGGCCCAGGAAGTGGAGATCGACAAGGCGGGCCGCATCGCGGTGCCGCAGTCGCTGCGGGAGTATGCCGGCCTGGACAAGGACTGCGTGGTGCTGGGCATCACCAAGCGGCTGGAGATCTGGGACGCGGAGTCGTACAGGGCATGGATCGAGGCCACGGATGCGGAATTCGAGAAGGCGTCCGAGACCCTCGACATCCAGAATCTATAGAAGGAAGCGGCGATGGACGGCCACCACGTTTCGGTGATGCTGCGGGAGACCCTGGAATGGCTCCGGCCTCCCGCCCCGGACTCGCTCATGGTGGACGCCACCCTGGGCCTGGCCGGTCACTCCGCCGCCTTCCTGGAACGGTACCCGTCCCTGCGCCTGTGGGGCGTGGACGCCGATGCCGAGGTGCAGGCGATCGCGCGGGCGCGATTGTCGCCGTACGGCGACAGGGTGCGGTTCGCGAACGAGTATTTTGACGATTTTTTCGGGGAATTCAGGAAGGGAGGGGAGAAGGCGGGGGTGGTGCTCTTCGATTTTGGCTTGTCCATGTATCATTTCAGGGAATCGAGGCGGGGATTCAGCCTGCAGGGCGACGAACAGCTCGACATGCGGCTGGATCCTGGAACTGGGAGGCCTGCTTCGGCTCTCGTGAACGGGATGAACGAACGTGAACTTGCCAAGCTTCTGGAAGAGTACGGGGAGGAACCGTTCGCGTGGCGGATAGCGCAAGCCATCGTCCGCGAACGAAAGGGCGCTCCGATAGAGAGCACCGGCCGGCTCGCGGACATCATCCGCGGAGCGGTGCCGGCCGCGGCGCGCCACGGGCGCATCCATCCGGCCACCAGGTCGTTCCAGGCGTTCCGCATCGCGGTCAACGACGAGCTCGGGCGCATTCGCCGGGCCCTCGATGACGCGATCGAGAGCCTGGCGCCCGGGGGCGTGGTGGGCGCCATCAGTTTCCACTCCCTGGAGGACAGGATCGTGAAGCTCGCCTTCCGCGAGCGCGCAGTCCGACCGGAGCGGGGCAGGTTCAAGGACGCGGCCGTTACGCCGATACCTCTGGGAGAGGTCAAGCGCGGCCTGCTCGTCCTTACCAAGAAGCCCCTGGAGCCGGGAGAGGACGAAGTGTCGGCGAATCCAGCGTCCCGGAGCGCCAAGTTCCGGGTCGCGAAAGCCGCCGACTGACGGGAACCGGCCCGGGACTCGCGTCCCGGCATGGATTCCCGCCCGCGCTTGCCCGGAAAGACGGGCCATGAAACGATTCCTCACCTTGCTCGCCATCCTTTCGATTCCCCTGATGCTGTCGCTGGTGGCGGCCCAGAGCGGCCGACACCATGCCGTCGTCGCGGAGCTGCGGGCGCTTGAGGCCGCGCAGTCGGAGTGGGTGGAGGAGAACCGCAAGCTCCTCTCCAACATGGCCGTGGCAGCATCCCGCGCCCGCGTGGGAGAGTCCATGGAAGGGGCGGACGGGTACCGTATGGTGAGCCCGAGCACGACGTTGAGGGTCCGGATCGTTCCGGGCGGGGGGAAACGGGATGGATGATTCCTGCGGCGCGGCATGGCTGGCCACGGCGGCCGGCACGGCATTGGCGAAGGGTCCCGACGCGCGCTTTTCGCGCGTGGAGACCGATTCGCGAAGCGCCGGGCCGGGTTGCCTGTTCGTGGCGCTCAAGGGCGAGCGCGCGGACGGCCACGACCATGCGGCCGCGGCGGCCGCCTCCGGGGCGGCCGCCATCCTGGTGTCCGAGGCCTGGTGGCGCTCCGCCGGAGCCGCCATGGCGGACGCCGACCCCGCGTTCCGCGGCGTCGCCGTGGTCGCCGTCCCGGACCCGCTCAAGGCGCTGCAGGCCGCGGCCTCTGCCTGGCGCTCCCGGTTCTGCGCCAGGCGCATCGGGGTCACCGGTTCTTCCGGCAAGACCACGGTCAAGGAACTGATCGCTTCCATACTGTCCGTATCGCACTCGGTCGTCCGCAACCCGGGCAACCTCAATTCCGACATCGGGCTTCCCGCCTCCGTATTCCTCATGCGCCCTTCCCACGAGTACGCCGTCTTCGAGATGGGCATCAACGCGATCGGGGAGATGGACGTCCTGGCGGGGATCTTCCGGCCGGACTGCGCCCTCATCAACAACATAGGCACGGCCCACATCGGCCTCCTGGGCGGCACCCGCCTGGGCATAGCCTCGGAAAAGAAGAAGATCTGCTCGCGCTTCGACGGCGGCCAGGACCTGGTGGTCCACGAGGACGACGAGTTCCGCGATTTCCTGGTCCAGGACGTCCGGGGGCGCTGCCACTCCTTCGGCCCGCGCTCGGTCCGGCTCTTCGAGGGCGCGCGGAGCCTGGGCCTGGCCGGGTGGTCGTTCCGCTACGCGGGCACCGAGGCGACCCTGTCGCTGCCCGGCGCGCACAACCTCCTCAACGCCCTGGCGGCCGCCCGCGTGGCCGAGCTCCACGACGTCCCGCCGGAGGAGGTCCGCGAGGGCCTGGCCGCGGTCAAGGCCCTCTCCGGGCGCTCGGAGATCCTAGAGGGGCCGGTCACCGTGGTCAACGACTGCTACAACGCCAACGCGGAGAGCACGCTTGCCGCGCTCGCCTTCTGCGACGAGGCGGACTGCGCCGGCCGCCGCGTCTACGTGCTGGGTTCCATGAAGGAGCTCGGCTCGGAGTCGCGGGCCGCCCACGCACGGGTCGGCGAGGCCGCCGCCCGTTCCAGGGCCGACGTCGTCCTGTTCTTCGGGGAGGAGGCCAGGGACGCGTTCGATGCCGCCTCCGCCCTGGCTCCCGCGGCCGAACTGAGGCACCACCTGCGATTCGACGACCTGGCCCGCGACGCATCCGCGATCGCGAGGCCCGGCGACATCGTCCTGCTCAAGGCGAGCCGCTCAATGGAACTCGAGCGCCTCGCCGACATCCTGGCCGGACGCGGAGGCACCCATGTTCCTTGAGTGGATCTATCCCCTGGTCAAGTTCTTCTCCCCGCTCAACGTATTCCGGTACCTCACCTTCCGGTCCGCCTACGCGGCGGTCACGGCCCTGCTGGTGGCCTTCCTGTTCGGTCCCTGGATCATCGAGAAGCTCCGCGCGGTCAAGTTCGGCCAGTCCATACGCGCCGACGGGCCGCAGACCCACCTGGCCAAGACCGGGACGCCCACCATGGGCGGACTCCTGATCCTGGCGGCGGTGATCGCGGCCACCCTCCTGTGGGTGGACCTGTCAAACCGCTACACCTGGATCTGCCTCGGCGCGATGGTCGGCTTCGGCTTCGTGGGCTTCCTCGACGACTGGCTCAAGATCAAGAAGAAGAATTCGGACGGCCTGTCCGCCAAGGCCAAGCTGGCCGGCCAGTTCCTGGTGGCCCTGGCCGTGGTCATGGCCCTGTACCTGGACCGCACCCCCGACACCACGCTCCTGTACCTGCCCTTCTTCAAGGGGGCCATCCTGGACCTGGGAATCTTCTACATACCGGTGGCCATGGTGTTCCTGGTGGGCTGGTCCAACGCGGTCAACCTGAGCGACGGCCTGGACGGCCTGGCCACCGGCCTGGTCATGATGTCGGTCATAGCGCTCGGGATCATCACCTACCTGTCGGGGCGCGCGGACTGGTCCGAGTACCTGGGCCTGCCCTACGTGAAGGGCGCGGGCGAGCTGACCGTGTTCGTGCTGGCCCTCCTGGGGGCCACCGTCGGCTTCCTGTGGTTCAACGCCCACCCCGCGGAGGTCTTCATGGGCGACGTGGGCTCCCTGAGCCTGGGCGGTGTCATCGCGGTGCTGTCGCTGATCGTCAAGAAGGAAGCGCTCCTTTTCATCGTGGGCGGCGTGTTCGTGCTGGAGGAGCTGTCCGTCATCATACAGGTGCTGTACTTCAAGGCCACCAAGGGCAGGCGGGTGTTCCGCATGGCGCCCCTGCACCACCACTTCGAGCTGTCCGGCTGGAAGGAGACCAAGGTGGTGGTGCGCTTCTGGATATTGGGAGGGCTGTTCGCCCTCGTCGCCCTGTCCACGCTCAAGATACAGTAGGACGGAACGATGCCAGCAGCGCTTGCCATGGAACGACCGTTCTCCCGGTTCAGGGGCGACGGGGCCTTGCTCGGCGCCATCGTCCTCCTGGCGGGACTGGGCATGGTCAACCTCTACTCGGCTTCCTACGGCTACGCGATGGCGCTCGGGCTCCCGCCGCACTACTTCGCCCTGCGGCAGCTGATGTGGGCCCTGCCTGCGTTGGCGGTGTTCGCGGCCGCCTACGCGGTGCCGCTGGACTGGCTCAGGCCCAGGGCCGGCGCCATCATCCTGACGAGCCTCCTCCTCCTGGTCCTGCCCTTCCTGCCCGGCATCGGCATAGCCAAGAACGGCGCATTCCGCTGGTTCGGCCTCGGCGGGCTCATGTTCCAGCCTTCCGAGCTCTTCAAGCCCGCCCTGGTGCTCTACCTGGCGCACATCCTGTCCAAGAAGGCAGACCGGCTGTCCGACGTGGTGAACGCCGTGATCCCGCCGCTCCTGGTGGCAGCCGCGGGCATGGCCGTCATCCTCCTGCAGAACGACTTCTCCACGGCGATGCTGGTGGGGGCGCTGGCCGCCATCATGTTCTGGATCGCCCGGGTGCCCGTGGTGTTCTTCGCCGCGCTGGGTTCCGTGGGCCTGCCCCTGGCTTCCCTGTCCGTGCTCACCAGCGACTACCGGCTGAAGCGCGTGCTCGGGTTCATCGCTCCGGGCTACGATCCGGCGGACATCTCCTATCAGGTGAACGGTTCGCTCAAGGCCATCCGCGCGGGCGGGCTCTGGGGCAAGGGGTTCCTGCAGGGTACGCAGGGCCATCTGAATTTCCTGCCGGAGAAGCAGACCGACTTCATATTTACGATGATTGCTGAGGAATTCGGCCTGGTCGGCGCATTGACGACGCTGACGATGCTGCTGCTGGTCGTGGTGTTCTGTTACTTGGTTGCCTTCCGCAGCAAGCATCAGTTCGGGCGACTGCTGGCGATTGGGCTCGGCACTAATTTCTTCCTGTATGT
>JAKLIU010000091.1 GCA_022709445.1 Spirochaetota bacterium
GCTTGCCCGCGAGCTCGGGATTGTCCAGGGTCTCCAGCAAGTCCACTATCCGCTCGGGTATGGCCGAACCCGAAGCGGGAAAGCCCGAGGGTGGTACAATGTCGAACGGTTTCTTCCCCGCGGCTGGCTTTGCCGAGGGCTGTTTCCCGACGGCCGCCGGTTTCTTCACCGCCGGCTTTTTTTCTGGCACCGGAGCTTTCTTCACCGCGGGTTTCTTCTCGGCCATAGCCGGTTTCTTCACCGCAGGGTTCTTTCCGGCTGCCGCGGGTTTCTTCACCGCGGTTTTTACCACGACGGGAGTCTTTGCCGCGGGCTTCTTCGCGGCAACCGGTTTTTCCCCGGTCTTGGGCCTTGCCGCGGCGGGCTTCTTCGCGGCGACCGCCGGTTTCGCGGCCTTTGCCGTCTCCTTGGCCGCCCGTTTCACTCCAGCGGCAGGTTCCTTGACCGCGATCTTTCCCGAACTTTTCTTTTCAGCCATTCCGGTTCCCTCCAATGTTAAGTTAGTTTTGCACCCTATCTTCACGCTGTCAAGGCGATGCGGCTGCCCGCTGCCCGCAGAGGCGCTTGCCTCTATGGGCGGCGGGCGTATACAGTCCGGTACATGCACCGAGACAACTGCTACCGTTGCCGCAGGCCCGCGGAGACCTGCCTCTGCCCGACGGAAGAGCCCCTGCCCGTCCGCACCAAGATAGTCCTCCTCATGCACGTCAAGGAGTGGCGGCGGCAGAAGAGCGCCACCGGGAGGCTCACCTGCCTCAACCTGAAGGATGCCGAGATGATCCCCGGCGTGGCCTTCGACGACCATCCCCGCGTGCGCGAACTCCTGGAGGATCCGGCCAACTGGTGCGCCCTGCTCTACCCGTCCGCCGGTGCGTACAACCTGAGCGAAGGTTCGTTCCCGGCGACCGAGCTGGAAGGACGGCGCCTGGTGGTGTTCCTGATCGACTCGACCTGGTCCTGCTCCAGGACCATCCTGCGCCTGAGCCCGGGGCTCCTGAACCTGCCCCGGCTCATGTTCACCCCGCGCGAGCCCAGCAAGTACATCATCAAGCGCCAGCCCAAGCCCGAGTACCTGTCCACCATCGAGGCGACCCACGAGCTGCTCCTGGCGCTCGAGTCCGCCGGGCTGGACGAGTACCCCGACAAGGAGCGGCTCCTCAAATCGTTCTTCGCCATGCGCGACTACCAGATCGAGCGGGCCGCAAGGACCCCGAATCCCAGACACCATAGTCACTGATCAGCCATCCATGGCTGATCAGTGACATCGAAGTTTCGCGTGGCGAAACTTCTGGTGGGGTGCGCCGCCGTTATTGGCGATCGGGACGGTCAGTCAGCGGGTTCTTCCGGTGGTTCGGCGAATGCCCGGGCCAGGCCCCTGCAGAGTTCCGTCCTGCTGATCCCGAGTACCCTTGCCTCGGCGGCCACCGATGCCAGGGTCTGCCCCAAAAGACGCTCCCTGCGGGAGGACAAGGCAGCCTGACGCGCTCCGGCGCTGACCCGGTACCCGCAAGTCCGCTCGGTCGCCGCCAAACCCTCGTCGGCCAGGCGCTGGAGCGCGCGCGCTGCCGTGGCGGGATTCACTTCCAGCTCGGAGGCCAAGTCCCGTGCCGAAGGCAGTCTCTCGCCGTCACGCAATTCACCGGCGGCTATGCGGGCCGCGAAAGCATCCGCTATCTGGATGAATACCGGTACGTCATTCCGGAAGCGCACCTGCCGCCTCCATGCGCCGGTGCCCGGTCCTCCCCAGGATCAGCGCCGCGGCGGGAAGCAGCGCCCAGGAAACGGCCAGCGACAGGTTTTCCAGCTTGAGCATCAAACCGTCCAGCGCGGCCAGCTCCGGATCGGGAAAGCCGCCCGGACCTTCCAGGGAGCGGTACAGCAGGATGGTCGGATCCAGGAAGAGTCCCCAGGGCACTCCGGTTGCCACGGAGGGATCGAAGACACTCCGTACATACAGATTTATAGCCAGGTTTCCGCCCATGCTGATGGCCAGGAGCAGGCCCGCGAGCTTCAAGGGTCCCAGTCTCCGGAATACGATGCCGGAACACAGGGACACGATCGCGGCAGGGAACCCGGCGATCGACCCGGCGAGCGACCGGACGATCAGTGAAGGGTCGATGTACCAATGCCGCGCGGCGCGGAGGGCGACCACCGTGACCGACGAGCAGAGGGTCATCGTCACCGCGAGGGCGAGCGGGATGATCAGGCCCCACGCGAGCGCCAGCGACAGATATTTTCGCTCTGGTTCCGCGGGCAGGCTGATCCACTCCGCCCGTCCGGCCGGCCGCCAAAAGCGTTCGGCTCCCAGGAGGCCGGCCGCCGAGTACAGGAGGACGCTCACGAGCGACTCCATCGTGAAAGGAAAGTAGCCGATCCCGGGGAACAAGCGCACGACATCCGAGGCATCGATGAAGGTGTACAGGGCGGCGAGGCCGAGCAACAGGGACAGCGGGCGCGGTTTCTCGGCCAGCACCAGCGCGATGAGCCCGGGCAGGCTTCCGGCCCCGGGGCCGTTCCGGCGAACGGGGGCGGGATCAGGCATGGTCCGCCTCCATCCTGCGCAGCCCGATCCAACCCAGGCCGAGGGAAAGCGCGGGCAGCGCCAGCCATGAAACCACGAGGGCGGACAGGCTCTTCCATTCATGGAAGGCCATCGCGATCCGCTCTCCCTGCGTTCGCGCCGAAGCCTCGAGGACGGGCATCCAGAGGAGTAGGCTCCAGTCGAGCGGGTTCCATGAAGGATCCAGCCGCAGTTCCCGCAGGGACGGACTTCCGGCCAGCGCGGCGCATATGAGCGTCCCGGCCATCGGAAGCGCGAGGAGGCAGAAGACCGCCGCCGGCACCGGATTTTTCCTGAAGACGAATCCGGACATGCAGATCGGCACCGCGACCGGTATGCCCCAGGAGGCGGACAGCACCGCCCGGAGGATCGGCGAATCGGGGCCGGCACCAGGCAGGCTTGCGCGCAGGCTGTCCTCACCGGCCAGGAGCGATCCGGCGACCTGCAGCGAGAACAAGGCGGCGGGAACGATCAGGCACCAGCAGAGGACGGTGGAGAGGAATTTCTCGGCGGGACTGGCCGGGAGTGCCAGCCACTCCGCGCGCGCGCGGTCTTCCGCCAATGAAACGACGCCGAGCGCCGCGGAAGCGGCGTACAGGATGACCGTCAGCACGCCCCGGGGATCGGAGAGGTACCAGAATCCGGCCTCTATCGCGGAACCGTCCGCGCCGGCGAGCGCGCCGAGGCACGCTGCCGCCGCCATCAGCACCGCGAGGCGGAACCGCGCCGCGGCCAGGCCGGTCGCCGACAGCGCGAGCACGCGCCTGGCGGAAACCGCGGGACGCGCCGCCATCATCGATGGCCGCCGTTCTGCGAGAGGACCGCGGCGAGCGCCTCGGGATTTTCCAGCGCGGCGTCGTACACGGCCTCAAGGTCCAGGCTGTCGCCGGGACCGGCGACCAGCGTTTCGTGGCCCATCGCCGTGCGGCGGGACCAGAGCGGCGCGCTCCCTCCGCCCGAGGCCCGCCGTTCCACGTGCACGGACCGGGACAGCGCAGCCGTCCCCGCGCGGAGCGCAAGCCTTCCGCCGTCCAGGATCGTCACCGTGTCCAGGAGCGAGTCGTACTCGCGCAGGTGGTGGGTGGCCAGCAGCACCACCTTGCCCTCCGCGGCGGCCTCGGACAGCAGGGACCTGAGCGTCCGCCGCGAGGCCGCGTCGAGGCCGGCGTCCGGTTCGTCCAGCAGCAGGATCCGCGCCCCGCATGCGAGGGCGAAGGCCAGCGCGACCTTCTTCATCCCGCCATGGGAGCGGGAACCGCGCGCCGGCACCCGGAGTCCGCCCGGAAGAAAGCCCCGGGAACGGACGCGTTCTCCGGCGGGGATGCCGAATGCGTCGAGCGTGGCTCGGTATCGGACGGGATCCCAGGCCGGTCGGAACGGCGCACGGTGGCGCGCGTATCCCTCAGGGTCGCCGAGCTCGGGCGGGACGCCGTCGGGCACGAAGGCGATGTCCGCCAGGGATTCCGCGGACCGCAGGCCGGGATCGAGACCGAAGTTGAGGACGCTGCCCGAGGCGCGCCTGACGAGCCCGGCCGCGACCTTGAGCATCGTGCTCTTGCCGCCGCCGTTCGGTCCCAGGATGCCGTGGATCCCTCCGGGCTCGAATGAGGCCGAAACGCCGCCCAGCGCCGGCTCGTGACCGTAGTTGACCGAAACCCCGTCCATGACCACCATGCTTGAACCACCTTGTACTACTGCCTTAGTACATTAGCACAGCTGCAGAAGTTGTCAAGACCCGGGACGGCGGCGCCTCCAGCCCGCGGTTTCGCGGAGCGAAACCGCTATGTCACTGATCCGCCAAGGATGACGCCGTGCGCGACAGCGCACGCTACAATCGATTCCACTCGGCAAACAGCGCGAAGCGACGTATGGCGGATCTTGGACTACGTGCGAGCGGGCGCAGCGGAAATCCGGCGGAGCGCGGGAGGACGCGGGAGCGCGGGCCCGCAGGGACCGCGCGCGGAGGGACGATGGCGCGACGGCGATTGCAGCGGAGCACGCGGTCCCGGCGAGAGCCTCGCCGGGACGCACCATTCCGCGCATCCGAGCGCTAGTTGACCAGGAGGCTCTCCACCTGGGCGTTGTACAGCCGCCAGTACGCGCCGTGGGCGGCGACCAGCTGGTCGTGGTTGCCCTGCTCGACGATGCCGTCCTCCGTGAGCACGAGGATGCGCTCGGCGTGGCGGACCGTGGCCAGGCGGTGGGCGATGATGAAGGTGGTGCGGCCGCGCGACAGGCGCTCCAGCGATTCGCGTATGGCCAGTTCGCTCATGGTGTCCAGAGAGCTGGTGGCCTCGTCCAGGATCAGGATGGGCGGGTCCTTGAGGAACATGCGCGCTATGGCGACGCGCTGCTTCTGGCCGCCGGACAGCTTGACGCCCCGCTCGCCCACCAGGGTGTCGAAGCCCTGGGGCAGGCCGCGGATGAAATCAAGGGCGCTGGCCGCACCGGCGGCCGCCTCGATCTCCGCCTCGCTGGCGTCCAGGCGCCCGTAGGCTATGTTTTCCCTCACGGTGCCGGAGAACAGGAACACGTCCTGCTGGACCAGGCCGACGGCCGCCCGCAGGGACGCGAGGGTGGCTTGCCGTATGTCCACGCCGTCCACGGTGATGGAGCCTTCCTCTATTTCATAGAAGCGCGGGATGAGGGAGCACAGGGTGGTCTTGCCCGCGCCGGAGGGGCCGACGATGGCGACGGTCTCGCCGGCGGCGACGCGCAGGTTGACGCGGTGCAGCACCCGTTCGCGTCCGTCGCCGTAGCGGAAGCCCACGTCGGTGAAGGCCACCTCTCCGCGAACCTCGCCCCGAACCTCGCCGGATGCGGCATCGCCGGGCGCGGCGCCGCCGGATGCGGCGCGGCCGCCTGAACCGCTCCCCAGA
This sequence comes from Spirochaetota bacterium, assembly GCA_022709445.1. Taxonomy (GTDB): domain Bacteria; phylum Spirochaetota; class Spirochaetia; order Treponematales; family UBA12059; genus JAKLIU01. The sequence goes on from JAKLIU010000091.1 coordinate 5,440, forward strand.
TCGATGGCCCCGGGGGCATCGGCTATGGAGGGCCGGGTGTCCATGATCTCCAGGAAGCGCCTGAAGCCGGCCGCGCCCTCCTGGAACATCTCCATGGACCTCACCAGCACGTCCAGGGGCTGGAAGAAGCGCGAGACGAACAGGGCGAAGGCCGTGTAGCTCCCGAGGCTGATGCCGCCGTCCAGGGCGACCATGCCGCCGGCCGCGAGCACCACCACCAGGCCCAGGTTGGACAGGAGTCCCACACCCGAGTTGAACACGCCTATGTGCCGCACCGAGCGGACCCTTGATTCGCGGAAGCGCTCGTTGCCCTCGTCGAAGAGCCGCGACTCGTAGTCCTCGTTGCCGAAGGCCCGCACCACGCGGACCCCGGAGACGCTCTCCTCGATGCGCTCGTTGATGGCCGCCATGGTCTCCTTGTTGCGCCGGAAGGCGGCGCGGAAGCGCCCCCTGAAGCGCCAGGAGAAAAGCGCCAGCACCGGCACCACGGCGAACACGATCAGGGCCAGGCGCCACTCGATGAGGGCCATGACGACCACGGACCCGGCCAGGCGGACGCTCGCCACCACCAGGTCCTCCGGCAGGTGGTGCGAGATCTCGGCCAGGTCGAACAGGTCGCCCACGATGCGCGACATGATCTGGCCGGTCTTGGTGTCGTCGAAGAAGCGCAGGTCCATGGTCTGCAGGTGGCGGAAGATGTCCCGCCTCATGTCGCGCTGGATGTTGACGCCCAGCACGTGGCCCCAGAAGCCCACCACGTACTCCAGGCCGGCCCGGACCGCGTACAGGAGGGCCAGGAGGAGGGCGAAGCGGAGGAGGCCGCCCGGGTCGCCGGCGGGCACCAGGACGTCTATCACGCGGCGCGTGGCCGCGGGGAAGACCAGGTCGGTCAGGGCGAGGGCCAGGGCGCAGGCAAGGTCCAGGGCCAGGAGGCCGCGGTAGGGGCGGTAGTAGGAGACGAAGCGTTTGAGCATGGTGGGGCGATGGTAGCGTCGTCCCGGGCCGGGTGTAAAGCGCCGTCAGCCGGCGATCACGCCCAGTTTCTGCAGGCCGTCGAAGACGAACTGTATGGACAGGCCGGAGAGCACCAGACCCATCATGCGCTCCACCACGGAGACGCCGGTCTTGCCCAGGATGCGGAGGATGAGCCCGCTGGAGCGCATGGCCAGGAACTCCAGCACCAGGACCGGCAGGATGCTGGCCAGTAGCAGGCCCGTGGCGGGCAGCCAGGGCTCGGGCCCGGAAGCGTAGAGCATGATGGTGGTCACCGTGCCGGGACCGGCGATCATGGGTATGGCCAACGGGAAGACGGCCACCGAGCTGGAATCCTGGTCGGCCTCCTCCGCGGATTTCTTGGAGCGCTTGGGCTGGCCGAAGAGCATCTCCAGGGCGATCAGGAAGAACATGATGCCGCCGGCGACGTAGAAGGCCCCCGGGCTGATGCCGAAGAAGGACAGGATGAAGCGGCCGCCGACCGCGAAGACGGTCATGACCACGGCCGCGACGGTCACCGACAGGCGCATGGCGCGCCTGCGCTCCGCCTGGTCCAGGTGGCCGGTGGCGGACAGGAACAGGGGCACGATCCCGATGGGGTCCACCACGATGAGGATGGTGAAGAACATCTGCAGGTATGTGGCGATCATGTGCGCAGGATACAGGGCGCGGCACGGCCGGCGCAAGGGGCCAGATTGACAGGGACGCCGGGTATTGTTACTTTCTACGGATAGAAATCAGCCACCGTCGGCGCGCCCGGCGCGGGCGATCCTTCACGCAGGAGCATCCATCCATGAGCGCAGGCATCGAACTGACCTCCAAGAACTTCGCCGCCGAAGTAGAGCAATCCGCCGTCCCCGTGCTGGTGGACTTCTGGGCCGAGTGGTGCAATCCCTGCCGCATGATCGGGCCCTTCATAGACGACCTGGCCAAGACCTACGCCGGCCGCATCAAGGTCGGCAAGGTGAACGTGGACGACGAAAACGAGCTGGCCAGCCGCTTCAACATCGTGTCCATCCCCACCCTCATGGTCTTCAAGGACGGCCAGCCCGTCGTCCAGAAGGTGGGAGCCCTCCCCAAGCAGGCCATCGAGGCCATGTTCAAGAACCTCATCTAGCCGGTTTCAGGGCTCGTAGGTCTCGTCCGAGTTCGGTTCTCCCGGCGTGGCCCCCCTGGACGGGACGATGTGCCAGTCGCCAGCGGAATCCGTGTCCGCCCCGCTCGAGGAACGGCACATGGACCGCGTGGCCGTCGTGCCCGCCGACCTGAAGCAATCCTCGGGCCGCGCCTCCTCCCCCTCAGCCAGCCAATTCCCCCCGTCCACCAGCCAGCACACCCTGTCCCTGAACGCAGCGGTCCCGAAGCCGGCGTAATCGGCGTCCGAGTCCGAATACCGCTCGCTGTACAGGAATGCGTCCGCCACGCTCCCCATGGGGGCGATGGCCAGGCTGAG
>JAKLIU010000092.1 GCA_022709445.1 Spirochaetota bacterium
CGGCGGCGCTCATGCGCTATGATCCGCCCGAGGCGGTACGGCATGAAGGACGGACGGGGAGGCGGCAGGTCCGCCCAGGAACGCTTGTACGACGAGGCCCTGGATGCCTGGGAGGAGCGTGCGCCGGGCGACTGGCGCGGCGCGATGGGGGACGGGTTGCTCGACCCGGAGTACCTGGAGCGCCTGGCCAACGCGCGCATGCCCTTCGGCAAGCACGCGGGCATGCTGCTCATCGACCTGCCCGAGGCCTACGTGCTCTGGTTCTCCCGCGTCGGGTGGCCGCGCAACGAGACGGGCAGGCTCCTTGCCTCGCTGTACGCGGTCAAGGAGAACGGGCTGGAACCCCTCCTGCGTCCCCTGGTCAGGCCGTGAGCGCCCGGTCACCGGCAGTGTCGTCCGCGCACCCTTCCTCTCTGGGAATCCGCCTTCGCATGCGCGATACTGGGAATGCGACGGGCCGTGGTGCCCGCACGGAGGGTGACCATGTCCGGTGACGTCCCGGAACCCGGGGAGGCTTTCGAGCTGGAACCGCTCCTCGACCGCCTGGGCGGGGACGCCGAACTGGTGCGCGAGATGGCAGCGCTCTACCTCCAGGACAAGGATGCCACGCTGAAGACCATGCGCGAGCTGGCCGCCGCGCGCGACGGGACCGAGCTGGCCGTCCGCGTCCATGCCCTCAAGGGCGTCGCCCTCAACTTCGAGTGCCCGGGTCTCAGGCTGGTCGCGGCCAGCGCGGAACGGGCCCTGGTCGCGGGACGGCTGGAAACGGCACTGGCCCTGCTTCCCGCCGTCGAGCGCGAGGCCGAGGCCCTGGCCGATTCCCTCAGGCGTTACCTGGCCTCAGCCACCTGAAGGCGTCACCGGACGGGGGCGAGCCCCCGATCAGCTTCCGCGTCCCTGCCCGGTCGCCGGCAGCGTGACCAGCAGCTCGACGGACGGATTGCCCCTGAAGGCGGACAGCGGCACCAGGCTGCCGGGCAGCGCGGTCCCGTCGACGGACATGGACCGCTCCCCGCCCCGGCGTACCGTGACGCGGAACTCCGTGCCGCGGAAACGCCGGATCGCCGTGAAGCCCCCCAGGCTCGCGGGCAGGGCCGGGTCGACCAGGAGCCCGTCCATGGAAGGGCGTATCCCCAGCATCCGTTCCACGGCCGCCACCCAGGCCCAGCTGGCCGTGCCGGTGAGCCAGGAATTCCTGGCCAGGCCGAACTCCGGGTGGTCGTCGCCCAGCACGTTCTGGGCGAAGACGTAGGGCTCGGCGCGGTAGCGCGCCGGCTCGTCCCGCCAGGTGAGCGGGTTGATGCGCCTGAAGAGTTCCCAGGCCCTGTCCGGCTCCCCGCGCAGGCAGGCGGCCATGACGGCCCATGGGTTGGTGTGCAGGAAGATGCCGCCGTTCTCCTTGGCGCCTGGCGGGTAGGTGGACACCCCGCCCACATCCGGGTCGTAACCGCGGTAGCAGGGCCACATGAGCTTGACGCCCCGGGGCGTCAGGAGGAGACGGTCGTGGGCTTCCATCGCCAGGTTCGCGCGTTCCTCCGTGGCGAAGCCGGCGATCACCGGCCAGCTCTGGGCGTAGGTGAAGATGCGCCCGTCCGAGGAGGCCGAGCCGATGGCCGTCCCGTCCGCCGTGAAGTAGGCCGCGTACCACGACCCGTCCCAGGCCGCCGATTCGAAGCGGGCCTTCATGTCCGCGTGCATGGCCTCCAGGCGCGCCGCTCCTTCGCTGTCGCCGGTCGAACGGTAGAGATCGGCCAGCTGGAGGGCCACCCAACCGAAGAGGCAGGCGCAGAGGCAGGACTCGGCGCCTGCGGCCAGGTTGATGGTATCGTTCCAGTCGGCGTACCCCAGGAGGGGCAGGCCGTGCGACCCGGCGTGCTCCAGGGTGAAGGCCAGGGCGCGTTCCAGGTGATCGCGCACGCTGGCCTCGCCGGAAAACGCGTCCGGCCGGTCGCGCCAGGGCGCTGTCCGGTCCAGGAAGCCAGCGTCGCCGGTTTCGCGGACCAGGGCGCAGGCCGCGGCCACCGCCCACAGGTGGTCGTCCCCGTACCAGGATGGGCGGTCGGCCATCTCGGCCGCGTCGCCGGTGGACGGCTCGAGGGTCAGCGGGTTGAACTGGTGCCAGGCCGATCCGTCGCTCCGCTGGAAGGACAGGAGCCTCAGGAGGAAGGAGGCGGCATCCTCGGGATCCTGGGGTATCCAGGCCAGCAGGTCCTGGCAGGAATCGCGGAAGCCAATGCCCCTGGCCCCGTAACCGGTCTGGTACGTGGACAGGTAGCGGGACCAGGTGCGGGTGGCCTTGCACTGGCGGGGCAGGAGCGTCCCCACCAGGTCCGCAAAGTCCGGGTCCGGCAGGTCCACGGAGAGGAAGGCGCGTCGCCCGCGGTCGGATCCTTCCAGCCGCGCGAGAGCCGCCTCCGTCATGCCCGGCGCGGACAGGCGGTCGACCGCTTCCCGCGCTGCCTGCCTGGTGTCCGCCCGGCCCAGGAAGGTCCTGAAGCGGAAGGACCCGCCCGGGGCCAGGCTGCCGGCCCGCAGCATGAGGGCTGCGATCGGGTCTCCGCGCGCTGCGATGCCGCAGGGCAGTTCGTCTCCGGACAGGGACAGGGGGGCGGCCCAGGAGCCGTAGCCCCCGTCGCCCAGGAAGGCGTCGCGCCTGGTCTCCCAGGACGAGGCGGGCACGGAGGCGCAGAAGACGCTGAACGGGCCGTCCTTGCGCATGTAGGGGTACTGGAGCACGAGGACCCGGCCGTCGGGGAGGCGTTCCACCTCGGACATCATGGTCTGCGGCACCCAGTCGGCGTTGGTCAGCTGCTTGGACGCGTCGAAGTGCGAGAAGCGCACCGCGGGCACGGCATCCACGCGCAGGGGTACCGCGCCCTCGTTCGCGATGCGGACCTCCCGCACCATGAAGGATTCGCCCTCGGGTATGAAGACCGTCGCCTCGTAGCGGAGGCCGTGCAGGCGGGAGACGTAGCGCGACAGGCCCGGGCCCACGCGGCACTCGTAGGAGTCGGGTTCGGTCGCGGAGGGCAGGCCGTGCGGGCAGGCCAGCAGGGCGTCCCCGCCTTCGCGGGCGATGCGCAGGTACATGGCCTCGGGGCCCATCTCTCCGGGGGCGCCGTTGGGCGGCAGGTAGGTGACGCGCTCGGTGGCCGGGTCCCCCGCGCAGAGCAGGGCCGCGCCGGCCTGGTCGACGTAGCCGCCGAAACGCAGGTCGCCCAGGTAGTTGATCCAGGGCGCGGGAGTCCGGGGCGTGGTCACCAGGTATTCGCCGGTCTCACGGTCGAAGCGTCCCGCGCTCATGCCGGCCGCCCCTGGTCCGGCATCCGGCCGGCCGTCCGGCCATGGCGGACGGCCCTGACGCGGTGGACGCCGCCGTCGCCCGGGGGCGCGACCAGGGAGCCGGCGATCGGGCGACCGTCCAGTTCCAGGGCCAGGCTGCCGTCTCCCCCGGGCTCCTGCAGGTACTCGATCAGGAAGCGGTCTCCCCTGAAGCGCCGCTCGGCCCTGAAGCCGCCCATGCCGGGGGGGAGGGCCGGGTCGACGCGGAGGCCGCCAAGCTCCGGCCTGATGCCCAGGATCCACTGGCTGGCCGCGACGAAGGCCCAGGCAGCCGTGCCGGTCAGCCAGGAGTTCTTGGCTTCGCCGAAGCTGGGCGCGTCGCGGCCGGCGACCATCTGGGAGTAGACGTAGGGTTCCAGCCCGTGGCGCTCCTGGGCGTCGCCCAGGAAGGCGGGACAGAGTTTCCCGAAGAGTTCCCAGGCGCGCTCCGGCCTGCCGTTCGCGGCCTCCGCGATGATGATCCATGGGTTGGAGTGGCAGAAGATCCCGGCGTTCTCCTTGTATCCCGGCGGGTAGCTGGAGATCTCGCCCAGGTCCGGGTCGTAGGAGCGGTAGGCCGGCTGGACCAGCATGAGCCCGCGCTCGGTCTCCAGGCGATCGCGCACGGAATCCAGGGCCATGACCGGCCAGCCCCGTTCCCGGCCCAGCCCGGACCAGGCCAGGAAGCCCTGGGGCTCGATGAAGATGCTGCCCTCGGCGCAGGAGGCGGAACCGATCTCCTTGCCCGATGAATCCCAGGCGCGCTTCCACCAGGCGCCGTCCCACGCGTGCCGCGTCAGTGCGCGTTCCACGCCGGCGGTCAGGGTCTCGGCCTCTGCGGCCAGCCCGGGATCGCCGGCCAGGCGCGCGAGCGCCGCGAACTCCGGCCCCAGGAGCGATACCAGGCCCGCGATCATGACGCTCTCCGCGACGGGGCCGTCCGCCGGCCCGGTGGTCTGGAAGGACTCGTCCGGCGTGCGCGAGTGGCAGTTGAGGTTGAGGCAGTCATTCCAGTCGGCCCGGCCTATGAGCGGCAGGCCGTGCGGACCCGTGCGTCCGGCGGCCCGGGAAAAGGCCAGCCCCAGGTGCCGAAGGAGGGGCGCGGCGTTGGCCGGGTCGTTGTCGAAGGGGACGCTCTCCCGGAGGATCGCCAGGTCGCCGGTTTCCTTGACGTAGGCCAGGGCGGCGTAGACCAGCCACAGCGGGTCGTCGTTGAAGCCCGAGCCTATGTCGTGGTTGCCCCGCTTGCTCAGGCTCTGGTACTGGTGGAAGGCGCTTCCGTCGGGCAGCTGGGTCGCCGCCAGGTCCAGGATGCGCAGGCGCGCGGCCGCGGGCATCATGTGCGCCATGCCGGCTATGTCCTGGTTGCTGTCCCTGAAGCCCATGCCGCGGCCTATGCCCGACTCGAAGGAGGAGGCGCTGCGCGACACGCGGAAGGTGGTGAAGCACTGGTACTGGTTCCACACGTTCAGCGAGCGGTCCAGGCGCGGCTCCCCCGAGTCCACGCGGAAGGACGAGAGCGTGTCGTCCCAGAACGACGACAACTCCGCCATAGCGGCGCGGACCAGCCCCGGCGTGCCGTAGCGCGCGACCAGTGCGTCCATGCCCGATCGGTTCACCCCGCCACCGGGCAGGAATTTTTCCGACTCGTGCAGTTCAACGTAGCCCAGGACGAACACGAGCTCGCGCTCCTCGCCGGGAGCCAGCTCCAGGTCCAGGCGCTGCGAGGCGACCGGCGCCCAGCCGTGGGCCGTCGAGTTCCGCGAGGTTCCCGCCAGCACCGTCTCCGGGGCGGACAGGCTCCCGTGGGCGCCCGCGAAGGCGGCGCGATCCGTGTCGAAGCCGTCGGGCGTCCGCGAGCACGAGTAGAAGGCGTAGTGATTGCGGCGTTCGCGGAACTCCGTCAGGTGCATGATGGACTTGCCGCCGTCGGCGACCTGCACCTCGCCGGTGGACCAGTTGCGCTGGAAGTTGGTCATGTCGTCCCAGGCGTTCCACAGGCAGAACTCCGCGTAGGACCAGAGCGACACCCGCTTGCTCGCGGCGCCGCGGTTGCGCAGGACGACCATGTGCAGCTCGCAGCTCGCGCCGACCGGCGACAGGACGGTCAGCTCGGAGGCCAGGCCCCCGCGCTCGGCGGAGATCACCGAGTAGCCCAGGCCGTGCCGGCACGACCACGAGTCGAGCTCCGCGCGGACCGGCGCCCAGCCGGGGCTCCACAGGGAGTCGCCGTCCTTCACGTAGAACCAGCGCCCCAGTGAGTCGGCGGGCTGGTCGTTGTAGCGGTAGCGCGTGATGCGCCTGAGCCGGGCGTCCCGGTGCCAGCAGTAGCCCCCGCCGGTCGCGGAGACTATGCCGGTGAAGTCGCCGGTGCCCAGGTAGTTGATCCAGGGATGCGGGGTCCGGGGCGTCGTGATGACGTACTCCCTGCGCGCGTCGTCGTACTGTCCGAATTCCATGGTGCTTATTCCTTCACGGCGCCCTTGGTCAGGCCCTCGATGATGTGTTTCTGCAGTGTCGTGAACAGCACGAGCACCGGGATGGAGACCACGATGCAGGCGGCCATCATGCCGCCCCAGCGCGCCTGGTTGGTCGTGATGTATTCCATGAGCCCGAGCGAGACGGTCTTGGTGTCGCCGCCGGTGAGCACCGACGCGAAGAGCATCTCGTTCCAGGCCATGATGAAGGCGAAGATGCCGACGGAGATCGCTCCGGGCTTGACCACGGGCAGGATGATCCTGAACACGATGCCCGCGCGCCCGCAGCCGTCCACCAGGGCCTGCTCGTCCAGGGACTTGGGTATGGTGTCCAGGTAGCCCTTCATCATCAGGATGCAGAAGGGCAGGGCGAAGCTGGTGTAGGTGATGATCATGCCCCAGTAGGTGTCCCGCATGGGAATCCCGGTGATGCGCGTCACCAGGTTGAAGAGCACGAAGTACGGTATGAGGAACGCGATGCCCGGGAACATCTGCGTGGAGTACACGGTGAGCTCGTACAGCTTGCGGCCGCGGAAATCCAGGCGCGACAGGGCGTACGCGGCGAAGAGGCTGATGAGTATGGCGAACACCATGGTGCCGCCGGAGATGATCAGGCTGTTCTTGAGGTAGTCCAGCATGGGGACGGTCTTGTTGATCTTGGCGTAGTTCTCCAGCGTGGGCTGGCGCGGTATCAGGGTGGGCTCCATGCCCTCCTTGGTGTAGTCCGCCGACTGTATCTCTATGGTCCGCTTGAAGCTTCCCGACACCATCCAGAGGTAGGGGAAGAGCACGGTGGCCACCACCAGGCAGACGGCCAGCGCGAACAGGATCTTGCCTGCGGGGGACAGGTCCCCGGGCGCGCGGTGCGTGCGGCGCTTCATTCTGCGCTCCTTTCGCGGCGCGAGTACACGGCCACCGCCGTGAGCGCCAGGATGATGACCAGCATGAGCACGGCCATGGCGCTGCCCGAGCCGAAGTGCAGGGCGCCGAAGGCCTCGCGCAGGATCACCACGGACGGCACCGCGGCCTTGCTGGTGGTGTCGGCGCCGAGCATGACGTAGAACTGGTTGAACGCGTGGAAGTTCCAGATGACCGAGAGCATGAGCAGGGTGCGCGACACCGGCCAGATCATGGGCAGGGTGACCCAGCGCAGCCGTTGCCACCAGGAAGCGCCGTCCAGGTGGGCGGCCTCGTACAGTTCCGCGGGAATGGTCTGCAGGGCGGCCAGGAGCATCAGCGAGGTGAAGGGCCAGCCCTTCCACACGCTGGCGACGATCACGGCGAACAGGGCGTTGTCGCCCACCAGCCAGATGAGCGGCTCCCGGATCAGGCCCAGCGCGGAGAGCAGCTGGTTGACCACCCCGATGCGGGACTGGAAGATGAAGCGCCACACGTTGTACATGACCGCGTCCGGGGTGATGTACGGCAGGAGGATCAGCCCGCGCACGATGTTCCTGCCGGGGAACCTGCGGTTGAGGAGCAGGGCGACGGCCAGGGCTATCACGTAGCCGGCCGGGATGGTGACAAGTCCGTAGACCAGCACGTTCCAGATCGACGACATGAATCTCGGGCCGACGCCGGTGCCGTCGGTGAAGAGGTTCGCGAAGTTGTCCAGGCCCACGAAGGGCACCCTGGGGAACCTGGACAGGTTGGAAACGTCTATCCCCAGGAAGGCCGTGACGATCCCGAAGAGTATCGGGATCAGGTGCACGACGAACATGGCCGTGAGCGCGGGGCCTATCAGGAAGGCCGCGGCCCTGTTGTTGGCGCGCGTGATTCTCACGGCATCCTCCATCTTGTCTGCGTCGATTGTACTGCGGGACGGCCGCGCGCGGCGGCCCGGAAAGGCGGCGGGATCAAGGATATCCCGCCGCGGCCGTCGTCACCCGCCGCGCCCCCACCCCGAGGGCGGGCGCGGGTGGCGTGGCGCGGCGCGGTCCATGAACCCGCGCCGCGCCGGCCAGGGTCATTTTTCCTTGGCGAGGGCGGCGTCCACCACGCCGGCGGCGGCGTCCAGGTGGGCCTTCACGTACTTCTCGCCGTACTTGCCGGCGACCGCGTCGGTGATCGAGCTCTTGA
>JAKLIU010000093.1 GCA_022709445.1 Spirochaetota bacterium
CCAGCTCTGGGGATCCCAGGAGCCGTCCTCGTCGCCGCCCTTGCGCTGGTTGCCGACGAGCACCGGCTTCAGGGTCTCGTTCCACTTGAGCCAGCCGTGATCGGGTCCCATCTGGAACATGCCCAGCGTGCCGTAGTACCAGTAGTACATGCCCTTGTCCCCGCCGCCCCCGCCGGCGTTGGCCGTGGCCGTCTTCCAGTCGGGCAGATCCTTCATCAGGTGCCCGGCGGCCTTGGTCAGGGTCGGGTCATCTGCGCGGGTGCCCATGAACTGCCGGCAGACCATGGCCACCGCGGTCATCGAGGACGACGGCGAGCGACCCTCCAGGTAGCGGCCCTGGCCGTCCCGGTCGAAGACCTTGTCCAGGAAAGCCGAGGCGCCGTTCAGGCCCGCGCCGTCGACCCGCAGGCCGACTACCCGGGCGGATTTCAGCTGCATCACGAACCAGCCGGTGACCGAGAGGTCGGCGGCCTCCTTGGGGTCGTAGCGCCAGCCGGAGTAGGCCGACTCCTGGTGGACCTTGACGGAGTAATCGGCTGCCCGCTGTGCGGCCGCGCCGATGCGCGCGTCGCCGCCCATGCCGTAGGCCTCGGCCAGGGCCAGCCCGGCGATGGCGTGGTTGTAGCCGGCCGAGACCGAACTGCCGCCGGAGGCCTTCTCGCAGATCCCGCCGTCCGCCTTCTGCTGCTTCATGAGCCACTCCTCGGCCCGGCGGACGGTGTCCCGGAAGGGGCCGGACCGTTCGGTGTCGCCGTGGCCCAGGAAGGCCAGCAGCGCCAGCCCCGTGCAGCCCACCTGGTAGCGGACGTTGGAGCCGTGCTCGGCGCCGTGCTTGACCGGATCCCAGGAACCGTCGGCCTCCTGGTGGCGCACCAGCCAGTTCAGAGCCGCCTCGACCACGCCCTCGGTGCCGACGCCGTACGGCCCCAGGGGGCGCTTGGTGCGGATCCTGGCGATCGGGGCGAAGTTGGCCGGGCCGGCGTACGGGCCGCTGTTACTGACCATGGTGGTGTTCACGCCCATGGACACCTCGCTGATCGGGTCCATCGTCTGACGGGGAGTCGGCGTCGGGGTGGAGGGCATCGGCCGGAGCTCCTCGGGCAGGTTGGGCATGACCGGCAGCTCGGGGGCCTTCAGGGTTTCCTCAGTGCGGGCGTCGGACGGCGTCGGGAATATCTCCCTGGGCTTCTTCTCGTCATATGGTTTGGGCGGGACCGTGCGTACGGGGTCCGGCTGGAAGAAGAACTCCTCAGTCGGCCGGGTGGTGCCCACCGCCAGGACGGCGATCAGCAGGAACAGGACCACGTGGGTTATGGAGCTGATCATCCACCAGGGCATCGACCCGAGCCGCCGGGCGAACCGCTCCAGCGCCTGGCGCTGGTAATCGGGTCCGATGTTGGACGGGTCGAACTCGCCCGAGCGTTCGTCCGCCGGCAGGGCGTCCTGGATCTCCTCGATGGCCGCGCGCAGGTCGGTTGAAGTGGACATCGCCGCACCCTCCCAATCCGCGGAGGGCCCGATCCCGATAGGTTGTCCCTCCGCTGGCCCCGGAGAACGGCGGCGCGGGCCGGATGGTTTGCGGGAAAACGTTGAAAAAGGGGAGGGTAGGGCGCAATCTCAGGCGGAGGCGCGGAGACGGGCGGACTCCACGGGTGTTGTTGTTCCGAAAGCCTACAGCCTACAGCCTACAGCCTGAAGCCGAGGGTTTTCTTCTGCCGCTTCGGCTGTTACGTCGTCGGCCTCTCCCCGGTGGCGTACAGATCGAAGTTCCGCGCGGCGCGGTTGACGAGCCAGAGGGCGAGCCAGATGCGCCCGATGAAGGCGGCAATGCCCAGGAACAGGTAGGCCGAGCAGATCAGCGTGTAGCCAATCCCGGATGGGCTCTCCACTGGGACAACGTCCCAGATGACCAGCAACAACAGCCAGTCTTGGAGGTCGAAGAGTGTGAAGAGCGTGGTGGGCACGAGCAGGCATGACCAGAAGACGGCCCGGCTGGTGGTCCGGCACCGTAGCGACAGGAACTGTGCCAGGGCGAAGACCACGAGTGGGATGGAGGCTTCGTTGAGCCACCGCAGTGTGGCAAGGGTGATTGTCCAGGGGTGCGGCGAGTTCATGCCCCGGAACAGGCTGTCCCAGGCCGGCGGGATCAGGCCGAACAGCATGGGGTTGCCCGTGGCGCAGATATCCGAGACGATCCAGGCCTCGTTGTCCACGCAGGCGTCCCGGAACAGGTCGTTGGTGCTGAGGACCAGGTAGACCGGCAGGAGGTAGGCGCAGAAGCGCAGCCAGGGCCAGACGCCCTGCCAGAACCTCCCGCGCACGAGGGCCAGGCGGTCGGCCGGAGTGAGAACCAGGGCCTCCAACGTCTCCCGGTCGCGCTCCCGGCTCCAGGCCAGCGCTCCGGCGACGAGCGGGCCGGCGATGAGAACCAGCCAGGCGAAGATGTAGGCCAGGACGGCCCCTGCCAGCAGGGCGCGTCCCTGGGGCTCGTAGGTCCGCTGGCCCGCGAGCGTGTGGGCGGCCACGGGCAGGCCGAGCAGGATGTAGACTGCCGCAGCACACCAGGCCGGCTTCAGCTGAGCGAAAACGCCCTGTCGCCCTGCCGGCCTGGCCAGGGGAGACCTCATCGCGCTGCGGATGGCGTCGAGCACTCAGTTGGCTCCATAGGTCCTATTGGTCCTATGGGTCCCATAGGACCAATAGGACCAATAGGACCTATTCAGAAGAGGCCCGGTTCCTCTTTCGGCGGCTTGACGCCCAGAACCTGGTAGCCGGCAGGCCCCAGCCGCCGGCCCTTGGGGGTCTTCTGGACATAGCCGCCCTGGATGAGGAAGGGCTCGTAGACTTCCTCGATGGTGTCCTCTTCCTCGCCGACGGTGACGGCGATGGTCTTGAGGCCGATCGGCCCGCCGCCGTGCTTGCGCAGCGCGTCGAGGATCTGCCGGTCCATGCGGTCGAGTCCCCGCTCGTCGACCCCCAGCATGGCCAGCCCCTCGCCGGCGATCTCGGCGGTGACCGTGCCGGCCCGGCGGACCTCGGCGACGTCGCGTACCCGCTTGAGGAAGCGGTTGGCCACGCGGGGCGTGCCCCGGGCGCGGCGGGCCAGTTCCATGGCGCCGGCGTCGTCCACCTCGATGCCCAGAATCCCCGCCGAGCGGCGGACGATCCGGACCAGGTCCTCCGGGCCGTAGTAGGCCAGCTTCTCGGGAATGCCGAAGCGCGAGCGGAACGGGCCGGTGAGCAGGCCCTCGCGGGTGGTCGCGGCCACCAGCGTGAAGGGCTTGAGGTCGATCTTGATGGCCCGGGCGCCGGGGCCCTTGTCGATGACCACGTCGATCTTGAAGTCGTCCATCGCCGAGTAGAGGTACTCCTCCACCACCGTGCCGATGCGGTGGATCTCGTCGATGAAGAGCACGTCGCCGGGCTCGAGGCCGGTGAGTAAGCCCACCAGGTCGGCGGGGCGCTCCAGGGCCGGGCCGCTGGTCGAGCGGAAGCCCGCGCCCATCTCCCGGGCGATGATCCCGGCCAGCGTGGTCTTGCCCAGCCCCGGCGGCCCGGAGAGCAGCACGTGGTCGAGCGGCTCCTTGCGGGCGCGCGCCGCCTGGATGTAGAGCTGGAGGTTGCGCTTGAGGTCGTCCTGGCCGACGAAGTCGCCGAAGGACTCGGGGCGCAGCCGGCGGTCGAGCTGGTCGTCGCCGGGCAGGGCCTCGCCGGCCAGGGCGCGCTGGATCTCGTCCTCGCTGGGAGGGGGCGGTTTCTTGGCCATGGGCGAATGGTACGCCGCGCGCCGGAGCGCGTCAAGCGGTGAAGGCCTGGAAGTCCCCGTCCGTGCCGGCAGTGCGGCCCTGCGAGGTTCTGGGGTGGGTTCTAGAAATCCTCGTCCTTCGGCGGCGGCCGCTTCTCGGGCGGAGGATCCTTCTTGGGCTCATGCTTCGGAGGGTCGGTCTTCTTGTCGGGCTCGGCCTGGCCGGTCTTCTTGAGCGGCAGTTCGATTCGGAAGCGGCCGTCGGCCTTGTAGGTGATTTCGAGGAGGTCGCCCTCCTTGAGGGCGCTGTACGCCTTGACCTGCTCCGGGCTCAGGATCCAGCCGCGGTGACCCTTGTTCTTGTCGCCGGTGTTGACGTACTCGATGAAGAAGCGGACGCCCAGTCCCTTGACGTGCTCCATCCCCTGGCAGACGGCCGAGGTCTGGATCTCGAACCAGGACCGCTCCTCGGGATTCTCCTTGGACTCGATCTTCACGACCTTGCCGGCCAGCGTCCCCTTGCGAGGGGCCTGGTAGAGCAACTTGACGCTGGTGGCCCGGAGGCGCTTCTCCTCCTCGACCAGCTCGACCTCGACGCGATCACCGGCGCAGAACTGGCGGTAGACGAGCGACTCCTGCTCGACGGGGCGGTCCTTGCCGTCGACCTTGATGGCGCGGGCCGTGACTTCGAGGTCCTCTCCGGCGCGCACCTTGTCGGTGGCCTTCTCGACGTACAGAGTGAAACCCCAGCCTCCGCGCCCCCAGCGGATCCAGCCGGTGGCTGTAACCTGCCCCTTCTGATTCGACACTTTGACCGCTTCGCCCAAGCGTAGCGGAGGCGGCTGGTCGCCGGCCGCGGCGACGGACATGGCGGCGACGATCATTCCGGCGGCGAAGGCGATGGTCGTGAGTTTCGTCAGCATGGCCAATGATCCTCCCAAGGTTCTGCACGTATTATATCCGGGCGGCGCGCCGGTTGGCAAACATTTTAATCATCCGGTCATTTTGACATGCGAGGCGCCGGGCTGTCATTTCGGTGCTTGGCGGGTGGAGTGCCGCGCTGCGCAAGCCTCGGAATTGCGGGCGATACCGAACATCGGGTGAGGCGCTCATGGCATTGCCCTTGCTTACACCTGTGCATCGGCTAAAATCCGTGCCGGGGAGCCCGTAGCACCCCAGAACAGCTTGAGACCGGTTGAGAGGGCTAGAACTTGATAGAAGTTGAAGGCCTGACCAAACGTTACGGCGATTTCCCGGCCATCCAGGATGTTTCCTTCAAGGTTGAGAAAGGGCAGGTGCTCGGTTTCCTGGGGCCCAACGGCTCCGGCAAGACCACCACCATGCGCATCCTGACCTGTTTCATGCCCGCGACCTCGGGGACGGCCCGGGTCTGCGGGTACGATATTTTCGAGGACTCCATGGAGGTCCGGCGGAACATCGGCTACATGCCCGAGAACGTCCCGCTCTATCCCAACCTCCGAGTGAACGAATACCTGTCCTACCGGGCCAGGCTCAAGGGCCTGGGGCGCTCCCAGCGCCGGAAGGAGATCGCCGAGCTGGTCGACCGCTGCTCCATCGGGGACTTCGATCGGGTGATCATCGGCAAGCTGTCCAAGGGCATGCGGCAGCGCGTGGGCCTGGCCGCCACACTGCTGGGCGGTCCGCCGGTGCTGGTCCTGGACGAACCCACCGTGGGGCTCGACCCCAACCAGATCCGCGAGATCCTCGGCCTCATCAAGGGGCTGGGCGGCGAGCGGACGATCATTTTCTCGTCGCACATTCTGCCCGAGGTCGAGATGGTCGCCGATCACCTGGCCATCATCCGCGAGGGGCGCATCGCCCTGACCGGATCCCTCGAGCAGATCACCAGGGCGGCCGGCGGATCGAAGGTGCGCATCGAGGCCCGCGGCGACGGCCAGAAGATCAGGGACGCCGTCGAGAAGGTCTCCGGCGTGCGCAAGGCCGTGCTGGGTTCCCGGGACGGACTGGCGGTCCTGGAGGTCGAGGTGGCTGCCGGCACCGATGCCCGCGAGGGCTTGGTCAAGGCCGTGGCCGGCGCCGGCGGCGGCCTGCTCGAGCTCTCCTGCGGCCGGACCAGCCTGGCTGACGTCTTCGTCCGGATCACGGCTACGGAGGGCTGACCGGCCATGGCAAGCGAGACAAGCATGACAGCAGCGGCCTGCGAGACCCATCCCGCCCGGCGTTCCTCCCTGGGCTGGCTGCCCTGGGTGGTCCTGGCGGTCTTCGGCAGCGTCCTGGTGGCCGGCGGCAACTTCCTGCTTCGCGAATACCGCCCCAACTCGACGCTGACCCAGTGCCTGCCGGCGCTGGACGCGCTCTGGGGCTTCGCCGCGCTCTTCCTGATCCTGACCGGCCTGGGCCGGGTCAGGGTGCTGATGGGCCGCGAACTGGCCACCTTCTTCCAGTCGCCGCTGGCCTACATCCTGGCGGGACTCTACTTCCTGATCACCAGCATCCCGGTGTTCTTCTCCACCGGCGGGTTCGACTACGTGGATGCGACCGCGTCCACGAAGGCGATTGTGGACGCCAGCGGCTTCCTGATGCTGCTGGTGGCCCCGATCGTCACCATGCGCCTGCTGGCCGAGGAGAAGGCCTCCGGCTCCATGGAGATCCTGGTCACCGATCCGGTCACCGACTGGGACATCGTCCTGGGCAAGTTCCTGGCGGCCGTCCTCTGCCTGGTGGCCATGGTCCTGCCTCTGGGGCTCTACGTGGTCCTGTTCGCCATGATGCGCAAGAGCAGCGACCCGGCTCTGGAGTGGGGTGTGATCTCCACCGCAACCGTCGGCCTGATCTGCCTGCTGGCCTTCTACGCCTCCGTCGGCCTGCTGGCCAGCGCGCTCAGCAAGAACCAGGTGGTCAGCGCCCTGATCGGGCTGGTGGCGCTGTTCATGATCTTCGTGCTGGGTGTGGTGCTGCCGCACCTGTTCAGTCAGCTCAGCGGGGAACTTGGCCCGAAGCTCAAGTCCATGGCGGAGGCCATCAGCCTGCGCAAGCGCCTGGATGTCCTGCTCGAGGGGCAGCTGGACCTCAAGTCCATCTTCCTCTTCGTGAGCACCACGGTCCTGATGCTGTACTTCAGCGTCCGGGCCGTCGAATCCCGGAAGTGGAGGTAAGCGGATGTCCGCAACAACGACTCCCGCCGGCGCCCGCCGCCGCAACGACTTCAGCGACAGCCCGGCCCGGGTGACCACGGCCATCGTCGCCCTGGTGGGCCTGCTGCTGATCATCGTCAGCATCGGCATGGCCGCGGGTCTCGATGCCGGCTGGGCCTGGAAGTACTACACGCCGGTGATCGTCCTGGGCGTGGGCGTGCTGGCCGTCGGGTTCTTCGCGGTGTTCAACATCGAATGGCTCGGCGACCTGGTCAGCGGCCGGGCGGCCCTCTCCGGCCTCCTGGTTGCGGTGATGTGCCTGGCGGCCGTGGTGGTCTGGGCGGCGGCGGCCTATTTCTTCTCCCACAAGGGGCAGGTCTCCCTGCCCCGGGTCAAGAAACCGGTGCCGCTGACCAAGTCGTGGGACATGACCAAGGCCCGCAAGTTCACGCTCAGCCAGAAGAGCATCGAACAGCTCAAGGAGCTTACCGCGCCGCTGCAGATCACCGTGCTCGGCAGGCTGCCCGACCCTGAGACTCCCTACGGCGGGCCCATCGAGGGCGCCCAGGCCGAGGATCTGCTGGCCATGTACGTCAAGGCCAATCCCCTGGTGAGCCTCGAGTACATCCGCGGCAACGAAGAGGACGCCGCGCGCCGGATCAAGGTCCTGGCCGAGAAGCTGCGCCGCTCCTCAGAGGAACTGCCCTTCGGGACGCTGGTGATGACCTACAAGGACCAGGCCAAGTCCTGCCAGGCCATGGACCTCTGGGAGACCCGACCCTACGCCGCCATGGGCAACCAGGTGCAGCAGGGGCAGGTCTTCAAGGGCGAGGAGGTCATTACCTCGACCATCCTGCAGATGCTCGACCCCCGCAAGCCCAAGGTCTACTTCGCCTGGGGGCACGGGGAGCGCGATCCCGAGGGGCGCGACGGCAAGGGGCTGAGCTTCGCCCAGGACCGCATGCAGGGCGACAACATGGAGGCGGCCAAGCTGATGCTGGTCTCCG
>JAKLIU010000094.1 GCA_022709445.1 Spirochaetota bacterium
GAGCTTCTTGACCATGGGCCGTCCGCACTTGTCGCAGACGGCGTCGGTGGCCTCGTCCAGGGAACCGCGGTAGCTCTGCAGGGTCTCCATCACGGAGTCCACCCTGGCCCTGAACGGGCCGTAGAAATCCTTGAGCGCGGCGACCCAGTCACGCTTCGACTCCTCCACCTCGTCCAGCATGGATTCCATGCCGGCGGTGAAGCCGGGCTCGATCACGTCGGGGAAGTACTCCACCAGGATCTCGCTGATCATCTTGCCCAGGGTGGTCGGCGCCAGCTGGCGGTTCTCCCGCGTCACGTAGTAGCGCTCCAGCAGCACGGAGATGATGGGCGCGTAGGTGGATGGCCGGCCTATGCCCTGCTCCTCGAGGGCCTTGATGATGGACGCGTCGGTGTAGCGGGCGGGACCCTGGGTGAAGTGCTGCTCCGGCCGGTAGCCTTCCAGCTTGAGCTCCTCGCCTGAGCGCAGCTCGGGCAGGGAGCTCTCCTTGTCCTCCTTGGTGGCCAGGAGCTTGATCACCTTGTAGAAGCCCTTCTCCACCATGCGGGAGGAGTTGATGCGGAACACGGCCTCCCCGGCGGCCACGTCCAGCGCCAGGGAGCGGATGCGGGCGGGGGTCATCTGGCTGGCGACGAAGCGCTCCCAGATGATGCCGTAGAGCTTCTGCTGGTCCTTGTTCAGGTATTCCTTCACGGAATCCGGCGTGTACTTGACCATGGTGGGCCGGATCGCCTCATGGGCGTCCTGGGCCTTCTTGTCGGTGGCGTACTGGACCGCCTCGGGCGGCAGCTCCGCGGGGTGGTTGGCCGCGATGAAGTCGCGGACTTCCTTCAGGGCCAGGTCGGAGACGCGCACGGAGTCGGTGCGCATGTAGGAGATGAGGCCGATGCGGGTCGAGCCGATGTTGATGCCCTCGTAGAGCTGCTGGGCTATCTGCATGGTCTTCTTGCTGGTGAAGCCCAGGCGGTTGGCCGCGGTCTGCTGGAGCTTGGAGGTGGTGAACGGCGGCTTGGGGCGGACCGTCTTCTCGCTCTCCCGGATCTCGCCAACGGTGCAGGCCTCGCCGGCTATGGATTCGGTGACGGCCAGGACCTCGGCTTCCTTCCGGAGCTCGGCCTTCTTCCCCTTGAAGGAAACCAGCTCGCCGGAGAAGGAGTAGCGCCCCTTCTTGAAATCGGCTTCCAGCGACCAGTACTCCTCGGGGATGAAGGATTCCACCTCGCGCTCGCGGTCGCAGATGAGGCGCAGGGCCACGGACTGCACGCGCCCGGCGGACAGCCCGTTCTTGACCTTCTTCCACAGGAGGGGCGACAGGCCGTAGCCGACCAGGCGGTCGAGCACGCGGCGCGCCTTCTGGGCGTTCACCTTGTCCTCGTCCAGCACGCGCGGCTGGCGGACCGCCTCCCGGATCGCCTGCGGCGTTATCTCGTTGAACACGATGCGCTTGATGTCCAGGCCCTCGTTCTTGAGCGAGAGCGCGTTGCGGATGTGGTAGGAGATGGCCTCGCCCTCGCGGTCGTTATCGGAGGCGAGCAGCACCGCTCCCGCCTTCTTGGCGTACTTCTGCAGCTCCTTGAGGAGCTTGGCCTTGCCGCGAATGGTCAGGTACTCGGGCGTGAAGTCGTGCTCGACGTCCACCCCCATGCGGGACTTGGGCAGGTCGATGAGGTGGCCCATCGAGGCGAGCACCACGTACTTGTCGCCCAGGTACTTCTCTATCGTCTTCGCCTTGGCCGGCGACTCCACGATGACGAGTGTGGTCTTCTTCTCGGCTTTCGCCTTCTTGGCCGCCTTGGGTTTCGCGGTCCTGGGCTTGGCGGCCTTCTCGCCGGTCTTTTCGCTGGCCATGCTGTTCATCTCCTGGCTTCTGATCCGGTCGCCCCGGCCGAGCCGGTAACCGGGATGGGAGCGGGCCCGCTTTCGCGGCCCCAGTCCCGGAGTACATCCTCGAACGAGGAAACCGACCGCGCCCCGTCGCGGAGCAGCGCGTCCGAACCGGCGGATCGCGGTCCGCCGGCGCAGGCGGCCGACACCCAGACGTCGCGCCCCTCTTCCAGCGCGAAGGAAGCGGTGATGAGCGCCCCGGAACCGGCCGGCGCCTCCACCACCACCGTGGCCCTGCAGAGGCCCGCTATGATGCGGTTCCGCTCCGGGAAAGTCCAGCGCGAAGGCGGGACTCCCGGCGGATACTCGGAGAGCAAGCCGCCCCCGGACGCGACGATGGCCGCCGCCAGGTCGCGGTTGGCCCTCGGGTAGACCTCGTCCACGCCCCGGCCGAGCACGGCGAAGGTCGGGCCGGCGCCGGAGAGCGCTCCCCGGTGCGCCGCCGCGTCCACGCCGCGGGCCAGCCCGGACACCACGGGCACGCCGCAGACCGCGGCCCCGCGGCCCAGGGCGGAAGCCGCCTCCAGCGCCCTGCCGGTGGGGAAACGGGTTCCAACCACGGCCGCGGCGGGACGGTCCGCCGGCGGCAGCCGCCCGCGCAGGTAGAGCACGAAGGGCGGGCGGGCCGTCTCCCTCAGGATGGCCGGATAGTCGGAGGCCCAGTACGACAGGGCGACCGATCCGGTCCGGGCCAGCCAGTCCCGGTCGCGCTTTGCGCCCTCGAGCCAGAGCCGCCCGTCCCACGAGGCGCCGCGCAGGCTGCGCCCCAGGATCTCCTCGGCGTCCCCGAGGCCCATCACGGGCAGGCCGCCGGCCGCATCCAGGATCTCCGCGAGCAGGATCTTCTCCCGCGCGGACATGAAGGGCGCCCGCGCCAGGGCCAGCTCGTCCAGGCTGGCGGACTCACGGCGCATAGAGCTCGTCCATGATGCGCTTGCGGTTCTCCCCGGCGAGTTCCCTCTTCTCGGCCAGCTTGGTGATGTCCATGATCTTCCCGTACGCGTCGGCGGCCTCCTGCAGCCGGCCCGCCCCGTAGAGCGAGCGGGCGAGCAGGAAGAATGCGTCCACGTCCTTGGTGCTGATGGCCAGGTAGCGCTCCATGGCCGACACCGCGTCCTCGTAGCGCTCCAGCTCGAAGGAGTAGAGCACACCCAGGGCGTAGAGGGTCTTGAGGTTGCGCGGATCCAGCTCGACCGACTGCAGGAACGCCGACTCGGCCGTGGCCAGCCAGCGTTCGCGCTCCGCCGCACCGCCGCCGTCTTCCGCTGCCGCGGTCTTGGCCATGTAGCCGGAGCAGATCCCCACAACGTAGTAGAGGCCCGCGTTGTCCGGGTAGAAGGTGAGCGCCTTGCGCGCCGCCTCCAGGGCCGGCCCGTACATCTTCTTGTCCATGTACTTGACGGAGAGCAGTCTCCAGTACATGGCCACCTTGTCGTTGGCGGCGACCGTCTTCTCCAGTTCGTCGCCGTAGGTCTTGATGGCCTCCCGCATCTCCTCGATGCTGGACGGCGGCGCGCCCTTGCGGCCCCTGGCGTCCAGGTCGAACATGCGGGTCAGGAAATTGTCGTCCTCGGACGAGCACGA
Organism: Spirochaetota bacterium; assembly: GCA_022709445.1. GTDB lineage: Bacteria > Spirochaetota > Spirochaetia > Treponematales > UBA12059 > JAKLIU01. The sequence goes on from JAKLIU010000094.1 coordinate 3,469, forward strand.
GGCCAGGGACGACAGGGCGGCGAGCGCCAGGGCGACCAGCGCCGGCGCGGCAGTCTTGATGCGTTTCACGGGTTGAGCCTCCTCGCGCCGCCTACGGCGCCGGGTGCCGCGGCGAACGCGTCGGACCGGCCGGCCCGGCGGCGCCGCGGGAAGCAATCCGCGTGGGCCTGCCCCAGCGCGTCCTCGTCCACGTGCGTGTAGATCTGCGTGGTGGCTATGTCGGCGTGCCCGAGCAGCTCCTGCACGGTGCGCAGGTCGGCTCCGCCGGCCAGGAGGTGCGTCGCGAACGAGTGGCGGAGCGTGTGCGGCTTGCCGGCGACCCCGGAGAGCTCGCGCAGGCCGTCGAAACGTTTCCAGACGCCCTTCCTGGATATGCCCTTGCCGGATCGGTTGAGGAACACCCGGTCGGAACGGGGTCCTTTTTCCAGCGCGGGCCGCCCTTCGGCCAGGTAGCGCCGCAGCCAGGCTGCCGCGTCGTCGCCGAAGGGAACGATGCGCTCCTTGCGACGCTTGCCCGTCACCCTGATGATGCGCTCCTCCAGGTAGAGCATGTCGAAGGTGAGGCCCGCGGCCTCCGAGATCCGCAGGCCGCAGGAGTAGATCAGCTCGAAGAGCGCGCGGTCCCTCAGCCCGGCGGGCTGGGACACGTCCACGGCGGCCAGGATGGAGTCCACCTCCGCGGGCTTGAACACGTCGGGGAGGGCCCGTTCTCGACGCGGGGTCTCCAGGAGCTCCGTCGGGTCGTCCTGGCGCATCCCCTCGATGCGCAGGAACTTGTAGTAGCCGCGCATGCCGGAGACTATCCTGGCCAGGGTGCGCGCGCCGACGCCGGAGGCCCGCCTGGCGACCAGGTACTCCAGCACGTCCTGCGTCGTGGCCGACTCGACGGGCACGCCGCGCTCCCGCAGCCTGGCTTCCAGGCCGCGCGCCTCGCGCAGGTACGCGTCGAGGGTGAGCGGGGATCTCCGGCGCGCCGCGAGCAGCCAGGCGCCGTAGCCGTCTATCGAGTCGCGTCCGGGCACGGTCTCAGGCCTCGTTCCGCTCGGCGGCCAGCTTGCGCTCGCGCAGCACGGTCGGGATGTCCAGCTCGTCCGCGTCGTTGCGGCCCATCAGGTAGGCAGCCTTGTTCCTGGGCTGCACGATGGAGCTCCACTCGTCCGAGCCCATGAGCTCGTCCAGGCTGCGTGCCGTCTCCTTGCGGGCGGCCTGCGAGGCCACGGCGGACTTGACCGATCGGGTGAATCCGGTGGCTATCACGGCCACGCTGACCCCGTCGTCCCCGTCCTCCCGCTGGACCAGCCCGGAGATCACCAGGGCCTCGGGATCCGCCTTGGCGGTCACGATGGTGACGATCTCCTCGAACTCGCCCAGGGTGAAGTCCGCGCCGCCGGTGACGTTGATCAGGATGTTCCGGGCGCCGTCTATCCTGGCGTCCTCGAGGAGCGGATTGGAAACCGCCGCCTCGGCCGCCTCGACCGCCCGGTTGTCCCCGGTGGCGTTGCCGACGCCCATGATCGCGTCGCCCTGGCCGCGCATCACCGTGCTCACGTCCGCGAAATCTATGTTGATGTCGCCGGCGACGGTGATCAGGTCGGAGATCCCCTGGACGCCCTGGCGGAGCACGTCGTCCGCCATCGCGAAGGCGGCGCGTATGGGGGTGCGCTTCTCCACCACCTTCATCAGGTGCTGGTTGGGTATGACGATGAGGGTGTCCACCGCCTGGCGGAGCTTCTCGATGCCTTCCTCGGCCAGCCGCATCTTGACCGGGCCCTCGAAGCCGAAGGGCTTGGTCACCACGCCCACGGTGAGCGCTCCCAGTTCCTTCGCCACCTCGGCGATGACGGGCGCGGATCCCGTGCCGGTGCCGCCGCCCATGCCGGCGGTGACGAACACCATGTCGGCGCCCTGCAGGGCCTGCGCTATCGCGTCGCGGTCCTCCAGGGCGGCCTTCTCGCCCACCTCCGGCTTGCCGCCAGCGCCCAGCCCGTGGGTCACCTTGGCGCCCAGGCCCAGCCGCACCGGCGCCAGGGAGCGTCCCAGGGCCTGCAGGTCCGTGTTGGCCACGATGAACTCCACGTTGCGGAGCCCGGCCTCCATCATGCGGTTGACCGCGTTCGAGCCGCCGCCGCCGGCGCCTATCACCTTGATCACGGTGCCGCGTATGTCCGCGTCAACGCAGGGCGCCGGTACCTGCCTGGCGGCCGGTTCCCGCGCGGCTGACTGGCAGTCCGTCCTGCGGAACGCGTCGCCTTCTTCCACGAGCCTCAGAGTCATGTTCCCCTCCCCGTTCAATGCCTTGCCCTGTCAGGGGCGACCGGCGATGCCGCGACCAGGTCCGCGGCCCGTACGAGGGCAGCCGCGCCGGCGGGCGGCGGCCCCTGTCATCAGTTGAATTCCTTGAACCAGTCCCTGATCCTCTTCCCCAGGCCCTCGCCCTTGGGCTTGGGCTTGTCCGCGCCGCGGGACTTCTGCTCCGTCGGCTCCGGCCCCATGCGCTCGGCGCCGACCAGCACCAGGCCCACGGCGGTGGAGAACGACGGGCTGCGGTACTCCTCCACGAGCCCTCCCAGCGTCGCGGGGGCGCCGGTCCGCACCGGGACCCCGAACACGTCGTACGCCAGGTCGGCGGCGCCCTGCATGAGGGCCCCGCCCCCGGTGAGCACCACCCCGCCCTTGATCATCCTCCAGTAGCCCATCTGCTCCACCCGTTCGCGGGCCAGGCGGAATATCTCCTCCATGCGCGGCTGGATCACCCCGGCCACCCTGGCGCGCGGGACTTCCTGCGGCGCGCGCCCGCCCACGCCCGGGACCACGACGCACTCGTCCTGGTCCACGTGCGGCAGGTAGCAGCACCCGGCCTCCCGCTTGATGCGCTCGGCCGCGTCCATGGGCACGTTCAGGATGATGGACAGGTCGTTGGTGACCTGCGAGCCGCCCACGCCGACGCTGGCGCTGAAATAGGGCGCCCCCTCGGAGAACAGCAACAGGTCGGTGGTGCCGCCGCCCAGGTCCACGAGGAGGCAGCCCAGCTCCTTCTCGTCCGGCGTGAGCACGGCGCGCGAGGCGGCCAGGCTCTGCAGGATCAGGCCGGATGCCTTGAAGCCCGCGCGGTTCACGCAGCGCACCAGGTTCTGCGCGCTGGTCACCGAGCCGGTGATGATGTGCACCTCCGCCTCGAGCCGGACGCCTATCATGTCCAGCGGGTTGCGTATGCCCTTCTGGTCGTCCACGATGTAGGTCTGCGGTATCACGTGCAGGACCTCGCGGTCCATGGGTATGACGACGGCGCGGGCCGCCTCGATGACCCGGTCCAGGTCCTCCTGGCAGATCTCGCGTCCCTTGCCGGTCACGGCGACCACGCCGCGGGAGTTGATCCCCTCGACGTTGGCCCCCGCCACGCCCACGAAGCACTCCCGCACTTCCCGCCCGGACATGAGCTCCGCGGCTTCCACGGCCTTGGAGACGGACTGCAGGGTCGCCTCGATGTTCACCACCACGCCCTTGCGCAGGCCGGTGCTCGGCGCCGAGCCGACGCCTATGATCTCGAGGACGCCGTTTTCGTTGTACTCGCCTATGACGGCGCAGGTCTTGGCCGTGCCGATATCCAGCCCGACGATGATGTGGTCACCCAGAGACGGCCTCCTTGGTTCTGTAGATGAAGGTGTCGGTCCTGAAATCCAGTTCCCGGATCGACGAGGAGAGCCCCTTGCCCTCCACCACGTCCAGCACCAGCATCATGGACTTGAGCAGCCCCGCGTCCAGGTCCGGCATCATGCGGACCGGCAGCCGGTACTGCGCGGGATAGACGACCAGTTCCGCGGGCGCGCCCGGCCTGGAAACCACCCGGATCTCGGAGAGGGCGGACAGGAGGGCCGGTTCGGTGGCCGCGAGCTCCGCCATGGACCGGAGCAGACCCGTGAACGGGGCCTCCAGCCTCAGGCCGTAGCGCAGGCCCCGGATCTCGATGCCGGAGAGGACCGGGAGCCCGTTGGCTCCGCCGAAGGCGGAGGCCGGGGCGAACAGGACTCCTTCGCCGTCGACGCAGTGGGCCTCCATCCTGCCGGATGGCCCCCGGGCGTACACGACGGCCAGGGGCACCCGCTCGCGCACCGTCACCGTGACGGTGTCCGGGAAGCGCTTCTCCGCGCGGGCCTCGGCGACCAGCGGGTTGGCGGCGACGCTGGCCGCCACCGCGTCCGCGTCCACCGCGAACCATCGCGGCCTCGCCGGCAG
>JAKLIU010000095.1 GCA_022709445.1 Spirochaetota bacterium
ACGCATCGGCCCACGCATCTTCTCCTTGAGCAGTTCAGAGACGCGGTTCCTCCACCCACGCACGCCCTCGGGCAGTGCAGCCTTGCCGTCGCCATCCTGCTGCGTGCTCGCGGACGGGCGGGCACCGGCCTTGACGATCTCGTCCATGCGCCGATGCTGCGTCAAAGGTGCCCGGCGATCCAGCCCATCACCGCGTCGGGCAGGGTCATCACGTGGCCGGGCCAGCGCCCGCCGGGAAAGCCGCCCACCTGGTAGGCCCCGCCGGCGTCCCAGGCCTCGGCGATGATCTTGGTCTGCCTGAGCACCGGGTCCTCGGCGATCTGCTCGATCACCGGCGGGTTTTCCAGGAGGCGCCCCTTCTGGTCGCGCCCCAGGATGGATCCCAGGTCGAAACGGAAACCGTCCACGTGCATGTCGATCACCCAGTAGTGCAGGCAATCCAGGATGAAGTTGCGCACCACCGGGTGGTTGCAGTTGAGCGTGTTGCCGCACCCCGAGAAGTTCTTGTACCGCCGCGGATCCTCGTCCAGTATGTAGTAGATGGTGTTGTCCAGGCCCCGGAATGACACGGTGGGGCCGGACTCTCCGCCTTCGCCGGTGTGGTTGAACACCACGTCCAGGATCACCTCGATGCCCGCGGCGTGCAGCTCCCGCACCATGGTCTTGAACTCGGTCACCTGCTGGCCCATGGCTCCGGACGACGAGTACAGCCCCTTGGGCGCGAAGAACGCCAGGGTGCTGTAGCCCCAGTACTGGGAGAGCCGCTTTCCGGTCCGGGGATTCCTGCGCGGGTTCTCGAACTCGTCGAACTCCTGGACGGGCAGGAGTTCCAGGCTGGTGACGCCCAGCTCCTTCAGGTACGGGATCTTCTCGACGATGCCGCGGTAGGTTCCCGGGTGCTCCACCGCCGAGCTGTCGTGCATGGTGTAGCCGCGGACGTGGGCCTCGTAGATGACGCAGTGCCTGAGCGGCAGGTTGAGCGGCCGGTCGCCGCCCCAGTCGAAGGCGGCGTCGTCCACCACGATGCACTTGGGCATCTGCGCCGCGTCATCCACGCGCGAGAATGACAGGTCGCCGCGGGGGTCGCCCGGATCCCAGGCCTTGGCGGCGTCCAGGTCCCACACGAACTCGCCGGTCAAGGCCTTGGCGTACGGGTCGAGGAGGAGCTTGTTCGGGTTGAACCGGTAGCCACGCTCCGGCATGAACGGCCCGTCGGCGCGCCAGGCGTAGAGCGCTCCCGCGCACAGGCCGTCCACGTGGACGTGCCAGATGTCGCCCGTGCGGTTCCTGCGGGGATCCAGGTGCAGGTCCAGGAGCGCTTCGCCGTCGTCGGGCTTCCCGAACACGCACAGCCGCATCGAGGTGGCGTTGCGGGAGAAAATGGCGAAGTTGACGCCCTTGGGGGTGATCGAGGCCCCGAAAGGCCGCGGCCTGCCCGGGCCGGCGGTATGGTCGGTGTGCATGCTCGGTGCAACTATCGCATACGGCCGTTGTCCTGTCGAGGCGCGCGGGATTCGGGCGGCGTCAGCTCTTCTTGAATACGATCGCCGCGTTCTGCCCGCCGAAGCCCATGGAGTTCTTGACCACGGCCCGGATGGTGCCGGGCACGCCCTTGTGCGGGACGTAGTCCAGGTCGCATTCCGGGTCCGGGTTGTCCAGGTTGATGGTGGGCGGGAAGTACTGGTCCCGAATGGCCAGCACGGAGGCGACCGCCTCGATGCCGCCGGCCGCGCCGATGCAGTGCCCGGTCATGGACTTGAGGGACGACACCTTGAGCCGGCGGGCATGGTCGCCGAAGGCGTGCTTTATGGCCTTGGTCTCGATGGGGTCGTTCATGGGCGTCGAGGTGCCGTGCGCATTCACGTAGTCTATGTCAGCGGGCGAAAGGCCGGCGTCCTTGATGGCCAGTGTCATGGCCCGCGACACGCCCAGGCCTTCCGGATCGGGGGCCGTCAGGTGGTGGGCGTCGCAGGTGGTGCCGAACCCGGCCAGCTCGCAGTAGATGCGCACCCCGCGCTTGACCGCGCGGTCCCAGTCCTCGAGCACCAGGACGCCCGCGCCTTCCGCCATGACGAAGCCGTCGCGATCCTTGTCGAAAGGCCGCGAAGCGCGCTCCGGGTCGTCATTGCGCTGGGAGAGGGCCTGCACCATGGCGAAGGAGCCGATGCCCATCTTGGTGATGCTGGCCTCCGAGCCGCCGGCGAAGACCACGTCGGCATGGCCGTCGCGGATCCAGCGCATGGCGGTTCCCAGGGCGTCGGTGCCCGCCGCGCAGGCGGTGACGATGCACTGGCAAGGCCCCTTGGCGCCGACGCTGAGCGCTATGTTCGCCGCGCCGAAGTTGGACAGTGCCTTGGCCACGGTCATGGGCGGTATGCGGCCCGGGCCGCGCTCGCACATGCGCGTGAAGGCTTCCTCGATGCTGGTGGAGCCGCCCTGGCCGGTGCCCAGGCATACGCCGGTGGAATAGGGATCCAGCTCGCCGACGGCCAGCCCGGAATCCTGCAGGGCTTCCAGCGCCGCGTAGATGGCGAACTGGCTGAAGCGGTCCATCTTCCGCGCTTCCTTGGCGTCCATGCGGATGGACGGATCGAAGTTCTTGACCTCGCCCGCGATCTTCACCGACAGTTCCGAACAGTCGATGAGGGTGATGGGCGCTATGCCGCTCCTGCCCGCCTTGACCGCCTCCCAGAAGGACGGCACGTCGTTGCCGATAGGGCTGACCAGCCCGAGCCCGGTGACCGCTACCCTGCGCTGTTCCATCACATCCCCATTCCGCCGTCTATCTTGACGACTTCACCGGTCACGTACGAAGCCATGTCGGAGGCCAGGAAGAGCACCACGGAGGCGATTTCCTCGGGACGCGCGGTGCGGCCGAGGGGTATCTGGCCCTTGAGCTTTTCCTTGGCCTCTTCCGGGATCTTGTCGGTCATCGCGGTCTCCACGAAGCCGGGCGCCACCGCGTTGACGCGGACTCCGCGCGTCGCCACTTCCCTGGCCAGGCTCTTGGTGAAGCCGATCAGCCCTGCCTTGCTGGCCGAGTAGTTGGTCTGGCCGCCGTTGCCGATGATGCCGACCACGCTGGACACGTTGACGATGCTCCCCGAGCGTTTCTTGATCATGTGGCGGGCGGCCACGCGGGAGACCAGGAAGGCGCTGGTCAGGTTGGTGTCGATGACCGCCTTCCAGTCCTCCAGGGTCATGCGGAAGACCAGCCCGTCCCGGGTGACGCCGGCGTTGTTGACCACCACGTCGATGGGACCGCGGGACGCCGCCGCCTCGACGGCCGCGTCCACGGACTTCTCGTCGCCCACGTCGCAGGCCGTCCATCGCACGGTACCCCCGCCCGCGGCGGCCGCAGCTTCCAGTGCCGTCCTGTCCTCGGCCTCGCTGCGCGACAGGTAGTCCACGTTCGCGCCCTCGGCCAGGAAGGCCTTGACGATGGCCAGGCCGATCCCCTTGGAACCGCCGGTGACGATGCAATTCTTTCCGTTCAGGAGCTTTCCGCTCATGATGTTTCCTTCCATTCGATTCAGAGAGAGATGGCGGCGACCTGGTCCACGGTGGAGCAGGGCTTGCAGGGAACCTCGGCGCTGGCGGACTTCCAGAGGCCGGCGAGCACGGTGCCCGGCCCGGCCTCCAAGCACTGGCGGAATCCGGCGGCGAGGATGGCGGCCTCTTCCTCCATCCAGCGCACGGGGCTGATGATCTGGTCGGCGGCGAGCTTCTTGAGTTCCGCGCCGGCGGTCACCTTGCCGCCGGTCACGTTGGAGAAAAAGTCCAGCTTGGGATCGGAGAACGTCTCGTCGGCGATGAACTCGCGGAAGCCGTCATAAGCGTAGCGCATGATGGGAGAATGGAAGGCGCCGGACACCTTGAGCCGGATGACGCGCTTGGCGCCGGCCGCCTTGAGGGCTTCCTCGGCCTTGTTCATGCCAGCCTCGGTGCCGGAGACCACCGACTGGGCGGCGGAGTTGTAATTGGCGACCCACACGTCGTCGATGCGGGCGCCCTTGAAGGCCGCCTCGATGGCCGCGGGCTCGAGCCCGAGCACGGCCGCCATGGTCGAGCCGCCGGAACGCTTGCCGGCCTCGTCCATCAGCCGTCCCCGCTCGGCCACCAGGCGTATCATCCGCCCGAAGCTCAGCACGCCCGCCTCCACGAGGGCCGGCCACTCTCCCAGGCTGAAGCCGGCGGCGCCCTGCGGCACGATGCCGTGCTCGTGCAGGCAGGTGGAGGCCGCGCAGTCGACCAGGGCAAGGGCCACCTGGGTATTGCGCGTCTGCTTCAGCTCTTCCTCGGTGCCCTCGAAGATGAGCGCCTTCAGGTCGATCTTGGACGCGTCCGAGGCTTCCTGGAACATCTCCCGGACGCGCGTGCTGGTCTCGTGGAAATCCTTGCCCATGCCGATGCCCTGGGCACCCTGGCCGGGGAACAATATGCAACTTTTCATCGTGGCCTCGCTTTCGATTCGGGCGCCGGGGAGACGCGAAGCTCCTCCGGCAACCCGGGATCCTGCCGTACGCGACGCTAGCACAGTATGAAAAAAACTGTCAATCACGGGCGGTTCCGCTAGAATACATCACATGGGTGAAATTGGAAACAGCATAGTTACCATCCTGTCGCGCATACCGCCCGGCCGGGTGGTTTCCTACGGCCAGGTGGCGGCGATGGCCGGCCTGAGGAACGGGGCCCGGACCGTGGCCCGGGTACTCCATTCCAGCTCGTCGTCCCTGGGTCTGCCCTGGTGGCGTGTCCTCAGAGCCGACGGGACCATCGCCCTGCCCCGGGGCGGCGGTTTCGAGGAGCAGGCGGCCCTGCTGGCGGCGGAAGGCATCGCGATATCAAGGACCGGTGCGGTCGACCTGGGACGATTCGCCTGGGATGGCCGCGGTGGCTGACGCGGCTCAACCGCCGGAACGGATCCAGCGCGTCCCGAAGGCCTCGTAACCGAAGCCCTGCAGCGACCGCCCGAAACCGTCGGGCAGGAAGGGCATGTCCACGATGAAGCGGATGATGCCCTCGGCCTCCGAGTCCTCCCGGGCCCGTTCCAGGAGCAGCCTGCCCAGGCCCAGGTTGCGGTGCTCCGGAGAGACGTACAGGTAGACCAGCTTGCCGAAGGAACGCTCGGCCACGAACACTCGGCGCACGGCGGCCATCCCGGCCAGCCCATCCGGACCGGCCTCGGCCAGGTACAGGCACAGGTCGTCCGGCCCCCCGGCCTCTATCTCGCGCTCGTTCATGGTGTACTCGTACTCCACCAGCGCTTCAGGATAGCGGCCGAGCGCCTCCTCCAGGCCGCGCAGGAAAAGCGCCTTGCAGCCTTCCCAGGCCGCGCGCCCCTCGCGGCGTATCGTGTAGTCGCCGGCCAGGAGGTCGGCCGTCTCCTCGGGTTCCGGCCCCAGCCGCTCCAGGCCCCGGGCGACGCGCAGCCTGTCGTACCATTCCTCCACGCGCCGGCCCATGGCGGCTGTCTTGTATTCGTACCAGCGCCGCTCGAGCTCCGGATACGGCGCCAGGCTGTCCTTGAAGGCCCGGAACACGCCCCTGCCGCGGGAGAGAGCGCCAACCAGGGAGAGCCGCGCCTGGGGGTCGCTGACCGTGCGCGCGTAGGATTCCATGAGCCTGAAGCCGTCGCCGCTGGACCATTCCGGCGGGGCGACCAGGTCGGCCCCCTCGTCCGCCACGGCGTCGTCCCCGGACCCGGAGAGCGAGACCACGGCACCGGTCGGGACGTCCACGAAGGAATCCTCGTTCTGGTTCTCCATGGCAAAGATGAGGCTTTCCACGATGTCTTCCGTGAGAGTGAACATGTCCCGCCCTCCCTGCGCATCTTGGTTATAAAGAAACAGGCGACGAATGGCCAGACCCGCGCCTCCGGGCCAGCCTTGCCCCGGGAGCGGCCCTTGTGTATCCTGAGGCAGCCGGCCGCCAACAGCGACCGGCGGGAAAGGACCTGTCATGGCTCGATGCATCGTGGCCGAGGCCGACGCGATCCTGGACCGCGAGTTCCGCGTCCACCAAAAGGGCTTCGTGCGCCTGGTGGACTACCTGGGGGGCGACGAGCGCATCGTGCAGGCCGCCCGCGTTTCCTACGGAGGGGGCACCAAGACCGTCCGGGAGGACGCCGGCCTGATCGACTACCTCCTGCGCAACGAGCACACCTCTCCATTCGAGCAGGTGGTGATGACCTTCCATATCAAGATGCCCATCTTCGTGGCCAGGCAGTGGATACGCCACCGGACAGCCCGCCTGAACGAGATTTCCGGCCGCTACTCGGTCATGAAGGACGAGTTCTGGCTGCCCGAGCCGTCGGCCATAGCCAGGCAGAGTTCCGACAACAAGCAGGGCCGGGACAGCGAGCCGGTGGGGCCGGACGAGGCCGCCGCCGTCATCGCCGCGCTGGAACGGGGACAGAAGGCCGCCTACGCCGACTACACGGCCCTGGTCGACTCCGGCCTGGCCCGGGAACTTGCCCGCGTGAACCTGCCGCTGTCGCTGTACACGGAGTGGTACTGGCAGATGGACCTGCACAACCTGTTCCGCTTCCTCTCGCTGCGGTTGGACGCCCACGCGCAAAGGGAAATACGGGACTATGCGGAGGTCCTCCTGGACATCTGCGGGCGGGTCGCGCCCCTGGCCACCGCGAGCTTCAGGAAGCACCTGCTGGGCGGCGCCCGTTTCTCCTCCGACGAGCTGGGCGCGCTCAAGGCCATACTCGCCGGGAACGAGCCCAAGCTCGGGGGCAAGGAACTTGAGCGCTTCAGGGAAAAACTGGGCGATACGGCGAAAGAGTAGGGGAACGTCCGGCGCGACTACGCTCGAAGGTACTTCTTCTCGCCCATGCCGTAGAGGGTCTTGGCGTCGATCTTCTCGCCGCCGTCCGGCGAGCGCAGGATGCCCTCGAAGGATCCGAACGGGCCGTGGTAGTCGGCGGCGAAGAACAGCGCGTCCACCTTGATGGCGTTCCGGCGCTCGGGCTTGAAGAGCAGGTCCACCAGGCCCTCGGTGTCCTGGATGTGCCAGATGCCATCGACGCCCTGGGGCCGGGTGACCTTGACCGGCGGCAGGGGAAAGGCCCGGGAGTTCACCCACAGGACGTTCTCGTTGTAGACGGCCTGGTCGCGCACCTGGTTGTCCGTCAGGTTGAAGCCCACGCGGCGTCCGCGGGAGTCGACGCCGTAGCCGGTCACCCAGTCGTAGCGCATCCTGAACGGGTAGTAGCCCTTGTGGTCGTCCATGATGCCCATGGCATCGGCCGCCACGAACTCGTAGCGCTCGTCGTCCGCCTCGAACCAGCCCTCCATGGGCATGAGCACCTTGGTGGAGTACAGCGCCCGGTTCAGCCCCAGGGGCAGGCAGACCGTGGACGGGGCGGTCTGGCGCGCGTTGTACGCGAAGCGGAAGCTGCCGGAAAATCCGCCCTTGCGGCGCGCGGAGCTCGACCCAGCCTCCACCAGCACGATGCCCTCCCCGAGCGGCGTGCTGTACGAAATGGACGCGTGCCGATCCGTGTACGAGATCTCCTCGCCGTCGATGCGCTCGCCTATGCCGAACGACCGGAGCGGG
>JAKLIU010000096.1 GCA_022709445.1 Spirochaetota bacterium
CTCGTCCTGCAGGATTTCCACCGTGGCCCGGTGCTCTTCCAGGAACGGCAGGAGCGCGTCGAAGAGCCAGACCGAGAGGCTGTCCGTATGCACGCCTATGGTCAGGTGGCGGAAGCGGCAGTCCTCGGGCGGATCCAGCTCGGCTTCCAGCTCGTCCTCAAGCTCCCGCACCTGGTGGTGGTGGCGCAGCAGGCGCTCGCCGGTGGCGGTGGCGCGGGGAGGGGTTTCGCGCACCACTAGGAGCTCGCCCAGTTCCCGTTCCAATTGCTTGATCCGCTGCGACACTGCCGACTGGGTGATGCACAGGACGTCCGCCGCCTTCTCGAACCCGCCTTCCTCTATCACCGCGGCGAAGGCCTTGAGGAGCCGATAGTCGATCATGCAACAGTATTAGCATGGATTATGGATTATGAAAAATATTAATTTTACAAAACCACGCGTATGCGGTAGCCTTCAGCGTGGGCAGGCCTGCCGCCTGGACCCCGTACGGCCCGTATCCCGGCGCGGGCGTGAAAGGCTGAACATGGATTCCATAGTGATAGACGGTCGCGGCGCGACCATCAAGGACGTGGTGATGGCGGCCCGTTACGGCGCCGCGGTGGAGCTGGCGGCCGAGGCCGTGGAACGCATCCAGGCTTCCCGCGAGGTGGTGGAGCGCTGCGTGGACGGCAACCTGGTGCGCTACGGCATCACCACCGGCTTCGGCAAGTTCTGCGACGTGGTGATCAGCAAGAAGGACAATTCCGCGCTCCAGAAGAACCTGGTCATGAGCCACGCCGTCGGCGTGGGGGATCCCCTGCCCGTGGAAGCCTCGCGCGCCATGATGTTCCTCCGGGCCAACGCCCTGGCCGTGGGCTGCTCCGGCGCCAGGCCGGGCACGGTGCTGGCCCTCCTGGACATGCTCAACGCCGGGATCGCGCCGGTGGTTCCGGAGAAGGGTTCCCTGGGCGCTTCCGGGGACCTTGCTCCCTTGTCCCACATGGCCCTGGCGCTCTGCGGCATGGGCGAGTGCTTCTACAAGGGAACGCGGCTGCCCGCCGCCGAGGCCCTGGCGGCCGCCGGGCTCAAACCCGTGGAACTGACGGCCAAGGAAGGCCTGGCCCTGATCAACGGCACCCAGTGCATGACGGCCGTCGGATCCCTGGCCGCATACGACGCCTGGAAACTGGCGCGCACCGCCGACGTGGTGGCCATGATCAGCTCCCAGGCGCTCAGGGGCATCGTGGACGCCTACGACCCGCGGGTCCACGAGGCGCGCGGCCAGTACGGCCAGATCGAGTGCGCGGCCAACCTGCGCGCCCTGCTGGACGGCTCCCGGCTGTCCACCAGGCAGGGCGGGGAACGAGTGCAGGACGCGTACGCGCTCCGCTGCATCCCGCAGATCCACGGGGCGTCCCGCGACGCCATAGGCTACGTCTACGACGTCCTGTCCCGCGAGCTGAACGCCGTGACCGACAACCCGCTCATCTTCCCCAATCCGGACGATCCCTCCGGCGGCGACATCATCTCCGGCGGCAATTTCCACGGGCAGCCGGTGGCCCTGGCCATGGACTTCCTGGGCATAGCGGCCGCCGAACTGGCAAACGTGTCCGAGCGGCGCATCGAGCGCCTGGTCAACCCGGCGCTTTCCAACGGGCTGCCCGCCTTCCTGGTCAGGGACGGCGGCCTCAATTCAGGCTTCATGATCGTGCAGTACACGGCGGCTTCCCTGGTGTCCGAGAACAAGGTCCTGGCCCACCCGGCCAGCGTGGACTCCATCCCGTCCAGCGCCAACCAGGAGGACCACGTGTCCATGGGGACGATAGCCGCGCGCAAGGCCAGGCAGATCGTGGACAACGCCCGCACGGTGGTGGCCCTGGAACTGCTGGCGGCCTGCCAGGCCGTGGATCTCGGCGGAGGCGGGGACCTGCTCTCGCCGGCCACCCGGGCCGCCTACCGCGTGCTGCGCTCGGCCGTGCCCATGGTGACCGACGACCGCATCATGTACCCGGACATAGCCGCCGCCGTCGCCCTGGTGGCGGACGGGGCGATCCTGCGCGCGGCCGGCGACGGGACCGAGGGCGGATCGGCCGGCGACGAATCGTGAGCGCGCGCTCCCCCGGGCACGCGGACCGAGAGACAGGAGGGACGACATGACCAACCATGAAATCAGCGCCGCCATGAAGATCCGGCTCGAGTTCGACGAGCTGCCTCCCGACCCCGTCTTCAAGCCGGGGATACGCCGCGCGCCCCGCCGCGAATCCAGGCTGACGGCCGCGCACGAGGAGCTGGCCCTGCGCAACGCCCTGCGCTACATCCCCGAGAAGTGGCACGCCCGCATGGCCCCCGAATTCCTGGCGGAGCTGCGCACCCACGGACGCATCTACGGCTACCGCTTCCGGCCCGCCGGCGAGATAGTCGGCCGCCCGGTGGAGAGCTACCGGGGAGCGTGCCTGGAGGGCAGGGCCTTCCAGGTGATGATGGACAACAACCTGGACTTTGCCGTGGCGCTCTATCCCTACGAACTGGTCACCTACGGCGAAACCGGCCAGGTCTGCCAGAACTGGATGCAGTACGCGCTCATCCGGAAATACCTGGAAGCCCTGGACCACGAAACCACGCTGGTGATCGAGAGCGGCCATCCCCTGGGCCTGTTCAAGAGCCATCCGCTGGCCCCGCGCGTGGTCATCACCAACGGTCTCATGATAGGCATGTTCGACAACCTGAAGGACTTCAACCACGCCGCTGCCCTGGGCGTGGCCAACTACGGCCAGATGACGGCCGGAGGCTGGATGTACATAGGCCCGCAGGGCATCGTGCACGGCACCTTCAACACCCTCTTGAACGCCGGCCGCCTCAAGCTGGGCGTGAGCCAGGACGGCGACCTGTCCGGCAAGCTGTTCATCTCCTCGGGGCTGGGCGGCATGTCCGGCGCCCAGGGCAAGGCGGCCATCATCGCCGGGGCCGCGTGCATCATCGCGGAGGTGGACCCATCCCGCGTTGAGACGCGTTTCAGCCAGGGCTGGGTGTCCTGCGTGGAGACGACCGTGGAGGGAGCCTTCGCCCGGGCGGAGGAGGCGCGCGCCGCGGGAAAACCCATCGCCGTGGCCTTCCAGGGCAACGTGGTGGAGCTCCTGGAGCACGCCGACGAGGCCGGCATCCGCGTCGACCTGCTCTACGACCAGACTTCCTGCCACGCCGCCTACGAGGGAGGCTACTGCCCGGCGGGCATATCCTTCGAGGAGCGCACGCGCCTCCTGGGCGCGGATCCGGCCCGCTTCCGGGCGCTGGTGGACTCGAGCCTCGTCAGGCACTTCGGGATCATCAAGCGGCTGGCCGCCAAGGGCACCTACTTCTTCGACTACGGGAACAGCTTCCTCAAGGCGGTGTACGACGCCGGGGTGATCGAGATATCCAAGAACGGGGTGGACGAGAAGGACGGCTTCATCTTCCCGAGCTACGTGGAGGACATCCTGGGACCTGAGCTCTTCGACTACGGCTACGGGCCGTTCCGCTGGGTCTGCCTGTCCGGCAAGGAAGAAGACCTGCAGAAGACCGACAAGGCCGCCATGGACTGCATCGACCCGACGCGGCGGGGACAGGACCGCGACAACTGGCTCTGGATACGCGACGCGGAGAAAAACCGCCTGGTGGTTGGCACCAAGGCGCGCATCCTGTACCAGGACGCCATGGGTCGCACCAGGATAGCGCTCAAGTTCAACGACATGGTCCGAAAGGGCGAGGTGGGGCCCATCATGCTCGGCCGCGACCACCACGACTGCGGCGGCACCGACAGCCCGTTCCGCGAGACCAGCAACATCAAGGACGGCTCCAACGTGATGGCGGACATGGCCGTCCAGAACTTCGCCGGGGACGCGGCCCGGGGGATGAGCCTCATCGCCCTGCACAACGGCGGCGGCGTGGGCATAGGCAAGTCCGTGAACGGCGGCTTCGGCATGGTGCTGGACGGCTCGGAGCGGGTGGACGCAATACTGGGCATGGCCATGCCCTGGGACGTGATGGGCGGCGTGGCCAGGCGCGCCTGGGCGCGCAACGGGCATGCCATGGAAGTGTGCGCCGAGTACAACGACCGGTACGCGGACTACGGTCACGTGACCCTGCCGTACCTGGCGGACGACGGCTTGGTGGAGGGGCTCGTCCGGGGCTGAGCCGTCCGGGATCCGGCCGGCTTTCCCGACGCCAAAGTGCGGTTTTTTTCACGTCAGCCTTGCATGCCGGCGTTAAGGCACGATACTTGAGCCATGAGCAAGGTAATCAAGTTCCTGCGAAACCCCGGTCCGGCGGCACTCGGTCTTGCCGTCTTCCTGTCGCTGGCGGCCTGTTCGAGGCCGCCCCTGCTCATCGGTTTCATCGGTCCCATGACCGGCCCGACCTCCAACATCGGCGTGGAGGGCTACCGGGGCTTCTCCCTGGCCGTCGCCGAGGCGAACAAGTCAGGCGGGGTGTTGGGCCGGCAGGTCGAGAGCCGCATGCTCGACGACCGGGCCGATCCCGCCGCCTGTCTCGAGGCGGCCAGGCGGCTGGTGGCGGACGGCGCGCGCGTCATCGTGCTTCACACCATCAGCTCGGCCGCGGCCGGAGCCCTGCCATGGCTGCTCGGGCAGGATGTCCTGGTGGTGTCCAGGACGGTCAGCGACGCGTCGTGGGAAAACCTGGACGACAACTTCCTCAGGTTCACCGGCAGCGTCACCACCTTCGGCCGGTCCCTGGCCGGCTTCGCCGCCGGGAAATCGCTCCGAATGGTGTCCATAATCGCCGATACGCGCAACCGGGTCTATTGCGAAGACCTCATCGCCGCGTTCCTGGAAAACGGTCCGGCTTCAGGGCCCGTCATCTGGGTGGACGCGGGCTTCCCCCCCGACGAGACGGCGGTCAGGGCGCTTTCATCGAGGCCCGACGGCGTGCTTGCCATCATGTCGGGTCTGGACGCGGCCAAGACGGCGCAGGCGCTGGACCGTCAGGGCTTCGAGGGCGTGCTGCTGCTCCCCCCGTGGTCGCAGGACCAGAACCTCCTGTCCTTCTCCGGGAAGCTCGCCTCGCGCATCTATCTGCACAGTTCGTTCAGCCCCGACAACCAGTCGCCCGGTTACCTTGCGATGAAAGACCGCTACACGGCCGTCTACGGGGAAGCGCCCACCATGCCGGGCGTGTTCGGTTACGAGATAGCCCAGTTCCTGTTCATCGGGTTCAACGACGCCCGTTCCGCGGAGCCCGGCAGGGTCAGGCAGGCCCTGCTCGCCCGGAAAGATTTCCAGGGCTTGCAGTACGGATTCGCCATGGACTCGGAAGGCGACGAGGAAATGGGCGGGCTCATCATAACCATCCGCGACGGCAGCTATGTCAAGGCTCCCTGAGATCGAGGGCCGCAAGCCCTCCATTTTCGTCTTCATGGCTTTCATGATCGCCATGGTGGCATTGTGCGGGACGCTCGTGTACGCGGCCTCCATCGGCGCATACTCGCGCATCGAGACCCGCCGGGCGGCGGCCGACGCGGATCGCCTGCACGCCATCATCGTATCCGCGGTGCAGGCCGTGCTCCGAGAGCCGGAAACCAGCCTGGAGACGGCGTCGCACTTCCTGGCGCTCGACCCCGACCACGGCCAGAAATCGCTGATGGCCATCCGCGAATCCTGCGATTATTTCGTGGCCCTCCTGGAACTGGACGCGGCCGGCATCGTCGTCAGGGAAGATTTTGCGCCAGCCCCGACCGCGGCCTGGCCCGGGGCCGGGACTGCGGCCTCGCCGTACCGCGGGGCGGATTTCTCGAGCACCCCGTTCATGGAGGCGATGCGTTCGTCCGACGGAGTGCGCTGGTCGTCCATACACGCGGGACTGGACGAGGGGCGCCGCGAGATTTACGGCGGCCTGCGCTCGGGTGAGGGCTTCATCATGGGCATCATGGATTTCGAGGTCCTGGCCGCCCGCCTGTCGGAGCTCCTGGGCGACAACGCGACCGGTCTTTCGCTGACCGACCAGACCGGGACGTTCATAGTGAACCGTGACATGGACAAGGTCGATCGCCGCGAGACGGAACTGGATTTCCTGACCGCGAGGCTGGCTGATCCGGACGGCGGAGTCTATCGCTATACCAAGAAGGAAGGGAACGAGTCGCTCGAGGCGGTGGCGCGCCGCATCCCTGGAGTCGGGTGGTTCGCGATCGTGGAGCGGCCCGTGGGCTACGCGAGGGAAGCGCTCAGGCAGAGCCTGCCCCTGGTGTCGACGCTGAGCCTCCTGTCCATCGGCCTGGCCGCCGGCCTGGCCAGCATCGCCATGCGCAAGCTCTTCCTGGACGTTAAGGCCGCAGGTTCGGAAGCGTCCAGGCAGGACGTCGCCGGCTCGGTTTCGTCGCTGTATTTCAGGGAAACCGACAGCATCATGAAAGCAGCCAGGGACGCGGCCATGCGCATCCGTGCCGAGGAAGAGGCCAACGAACGGCTGGCGGGCCTGAACGCCCAGCTGGGGAAGGCCCTGCGGGAGCTGGCGGAAACCCAGCAGGCCCTGGTCGCCTCGGAGCGGGAAGCCCTCCAGGGCGCCATGTCGGCAGCCCTCGCCCATGAGCTGAACACTCCCATAGCGGCCACGGTATCCGCCGCCGCCATGACCGAGGCCGCGGCGCAGGACCTGCTGTCGTTCCTCTCCGAGGCACCCTGCCCGGCCGGCGAACTGCGGACCGCGGCGCTCTCCCTGGGCGCGCTGGCGACCGCCTACGATCCGGAGTCCATGCCCAGCGGCGTGGAACGGAGGGAGGCAGCGCGCGTCATCCAGGACATGCTCGCCGGGCGGCTCGGCGGTGCGGACGCGGCGGTCGGGGGGGCCGACGCATCGCTGCTGGCGGGGCGGCTGGTCGACCTCGGAGCCCCTGCTTCCGGCCCGGGCCCCGCCGAGAGCCTGGCGGCGGCCATGGCGGCGGGCGTCTCGGCGCCGGCCCTGGCCTGCCTCACGGCGGCCGAGATCGTGGCCTCCAGCCGCGTCATCCTGTCGGCCATGGCGTCGGCGCACTCCGTGGTAGGTTCCCTCAGGGAGTATACCGTGCCCGAGACCCTGGGCGGGAAGCGGCCCGTCCGGGTCGCATCGTCCCTGGAAGGGGCGATCGCCCTCCTGTACGCACACACCCGCCGGGGCGTCGAGCTGAAGCTGGACCTGGGGGCCGATCCCTGGATAGACGCGGAACCGGGAACGGTCAAGCGAATCTGGCTGGGCATGATAGCCGAAGCGCTGGACGCGATCTCCTACAGGGGCCGGATAGAGATGGGCGTATACTCGGAGGGCGGGCGCGCCGTCGTGCGCTTCAGCCTGCCGGATGCGGATGCCGGGGACCGGGTCCCCGACGACGCGTGCGGCGATGCGCGGGCCGCAAAGCCGGGCGGCATGAGCCTGGAATCCCTCGGGCGCCTGGTCGGGATGGCGGGCGGTGAATTGTCCTCC
>JAKLIU010000097.1 GCA_022709445.1 Spirochaetota bacterium
CAGCTGGTGCCGGCCGCGAAGGAGATCAGGCAGGAGATGATGAACACGATGATGGGCACGAACATGAGCGGGAACTGGCCGTTCACCACGAAGTCGGACACGAACGCGGACATGCCCACGCCGCCGTCGGCCGGGCTGCCCTTGATGATGCCGCCGATGCCCCAGGCCAGGGTCAGGATGGTGACCGCCGGGGTCATGGCCTTGAAGCCGTCAAGCAGGGCCTCGCCGCCGGTGTTCATCTTGATGAGGCCGCGGAGCAGGTAGTACAGGTACGCGAAGGAGATCGCGAAGATGGACGCGTACATGAGGGCCGCGGAGGAATCGCTGTTGTTGAACGCCTCGGCGAAGGGGGTGGCCGCAATGGCGGCTCCCAGGTTGGCCGCGTCGCCGGAGGCGACCTGCGCCATCCAGAACTGGAGCGGGAAGAAGCTGAGGGCGAAAACCACGAAGGCGAGGATGGGGATGATGAAGTCGAAGGGCTTGGCCTTCCCGAACTCCTGGGCCTTGGACTCCACCTGGGCCACGATCATGCCGTACTTCTTTTCGTCGTACAGGCCGATGCCCTTCTCGGCGCGGGCCTCGGCGCGGGCCATGGGCCCGAAGTCCTTGTGCGTGATGGTGATGAACAGCACCATGAACACCGCGAAGATTGCGTAGAGGTTGAAGGGCAGGGAGCGGAGGAACATCTCCATCTGGGTCACGCCCAGGGACTCGTACTCGGCGCCGCCGAACTGGCCCATGACGTACACCACCCAGGTGGACAGGGGCGCCAGGATGGCGACCGGCGCGGCCGTGGAGTCCAGGATGTAGGACAGCTTGGCGCGGCTGATCTTCTTGGCGTCGGTCAGGGGGCGCATGCAGGTGCCGATGGTCAGGGAGTTGAAGTAGTCGTCGAAGAAGATGAGGAGGCCGAACACCCAGGTGAAGAGGAGGGCGCCGGTCTTGGTCTTGATCTTCTTGCTGGCCCAGTCGCCCAGGGCGTAGGCGGAGCCGGTCTTGGACAGGAGGCCGACCATCATGCCCAGGATGATGGTGAAGAGCACGATGCGGATGCTCCAGCCGTCTGCCAGGGTGTCGGCGATCCGGTCAGCGACGCTGAGGAACGCGGTGAAGGGATTGCCCCCCGCGACGATGAGGGACCCCGACAGGATGCCGAGGAACAGGGACACGATCACGTCCTTGGTGAGGATCGCGAGGACGATCGTCAGCACGGGCGGAATGAGGGACAGCAGGCCGAAATGTTCCATGATCAGGTGCCTCCTTGTGCGTTGGAACGAATACCACGCAATCCTGCACCCGAATCGGCAATAACGCAAGTTTTTTGTATCGAAATGGATGTCGCCCAGGCGTCGCCGGCCGGTACCGGCGTCGCCGGCCGGTACCGGCGAGCGCGCGTTCAGCGCCGCTTGGGCGGGGTCCTGCCCTCCCCGAAGTATTTTTCGCTGCGGTAGCGGAGCCACACCCGCAGGACCTGGGGGATTTCTTCCTTCTGTTCCTTGGTGAGGGTGTCGTACAGGGCCAGCGCCCGCGCGCGCTCGGTCCGGCAGCCCAGGTTGTCGTGGGCGTCCCAGCGGGAGCGCGCCAGCCGTATCAGGCGGCAGGTTTCCTTGACCAGGGCCGTCCCCGCGAGCGGTCCGTCCGCGGCCTTCCTCACTCGGGCAGGCCGTTCCCGGCCAGGCCGAGCACCGCCTCCAGTATCCCGCGGCCGTGCCAGGGCTTGCGCACGACCCTCACGGGGCCGCCACGCGAGATCAGGCCGGTCGCCTCCGAGGTCTCGTCGTGCCCGGTCATGAGGACCACGGGCAGGCCGGGGCTGACTGCCCGCAGCCGTTCGGCCACTTCCTCGCCCCGGGCCCCCGGCATGATCCAGTCGGTCACCAGGCAGGCCAGCGGGATCCCGTCGGCTGCGAGCTCCCCCGCCACGGCCAGCGCGTCGGCGAGGGTCGACGCGGTCTCCACCACGAAGCCGGGCCCCAGGCCCTTGCGGAGCTCCATGCCCAGGGCCATGAGGATGACGGCCTCGTCGTCGACGCAGATCACGGCCCGGATGGAAGGTTCACGCTCCATGGCGGTCTTCCGTCCCGGGCGGGCACAAGGGCAGGCTCACGCTGAACACGGTGCGGCCGGGCCGGGATTCGAAGCCGATCCTCCCGCCCGCCGCCGTCACCAGCCGCCGGCAGATGTCCAGGCCCAGCCCGGTGCCCTCGCCCTTGGGCTTGGTGGTGAAGAAGGGTTCGAAGATCCTGGGCTGCAGGTCTGCGGGTATGCCCGGCCCGTCGTCCGAGACGGTGACCGTCGCCTCGCCGTCCGCGGCCGCCACCCGGACGCCCAGGGTCCCGGAACCGGCCATGGCCTGCAGGGCGTTGTTCACCAGGTTGATCCAGACCTGGGCCAGGCGGTCGGGATCGGCCATGACCACCAGGCCGCGCGGCAGGTCGCGTTCCAGGGAGCAGCCGCGCTTGATCCGGTCGTTCATGATCAGCAGCACGTCGGAGAGCTGGACGCCGAGGTCCACCGGCTGCGGCCGGTCCCCGGCCCCTTCCCAGGAGTAGCTCCGGAGGGCGTCGACCACCCGGGCCGCGTTGGATGCCGCCAGCCGCACGATGCGCAGGGCCCGCATGCTCGAGGTGACCGACTCGGCCAGCGACAGCAGCTCGGCCGCCGACCGGCTCCCGGCCAGCTCCAGCGCTTCGGGGACCGACGCGTCCAGCCCCATGGCAGCCATCTCGGAAGCCAGCTTCCTGGCCTCGTGCGGGGGCCGGTCGGCCAGCAGCTTCCTGAGCCCATCCAGCACGGCCTTGTCCGGGCTGCATTCCGCGGAAGCGGCATTGAGGACGATCAGGTCCACCACCCGCGCCAGGAGCCCGGCCTCCGCTTCCTCGAGGGCCCTGAGCCTGGTCACCACCTGGCCGGAGCCGAGCCCTGCCTCGTCCGCGAACCGGGAGCTCGCCGACATGATGGCGCCCAGGGGCGTGTTAAGTTCGTGGGCGACGCCGGAGGCCAGGCGCCCCAGGGCGGCCATCTTCTCCTGGGCCAGGAGGCCCTCCTGGGCGGCGGTGAGCTGGGCGAGGGTCTCTCCCAGCTTCCGGTTTCCCAGCTCCAGGTCCTCGTTGGCGCTGCGGAGGGCGGCGGTCCGTTCCGAGACGCGCGCTTCCAGTGCCTCGTTCGCTCCGGCCAGCTGGTCGCGCGCCTCCCGGAGCGAGTCCAGGACTTCGTTGGTCCTGCGCTCGGCGGCCCCGAAGGCCCCGTACAGGGTCTCCAGTTCCCGGGCCATGCCTCCCGGGCGCGCCAGGGGGGAAGCGGGCCACTCAGCCAGTCCGGAGGCAAGGGCCTCAAGCGGAAGCAGTATCAGCCGGCGTTCCAGGATGTTCTTCCCGACGCCGAAGAGCAGCACCAGGAAAGCCACGGGCAGGACGGAAAAGCGTATCAGGTCCAGCACGGGGTCGATGGATTCCTCGGGGGAGAATTTGTACAGCCAGCCGCCCAGGGTCGGCGCCTCGATGAACGACACGTACCAGTCGCCGTCCTTGCACGCCGCGCCATGCCCGCCGGTGTTCCGGAACGACACGGGATAGTCGTCGATGGTGGCGACGAAGGGAAACCCGTCGCGGGAGGCCAGCACGAAGGCGCCCCCGGAAACCGTGCCGACCCGCCCCAGGACGTCCCGCAGCGACGCTATGCCCGACATGCCCACGATGACCGCGTCGCCCCGGCGGTACGCGTAGCAGATCATGGGCGCGTCGCGCTCCGGCGAGCGGATCACGCCTGAATGCGCCAGCTCCCCGTCCTCCAGCCCGGCCAGGAATTCCCCGGTGGCCGCGCTGCCCAGCGCGTAGCCCGCGAAGTAGGGATGGTCACCCTCCCCGGGCAGGATGTCCAGGACCGCGAGCCCGGGCCAGGAGACCACCAGGGCCGCGTCCATGTCGGGGGAGTGCGTGGGCCGGATGCCCCTCAAGGCGTCCCGGGCGTAGGCGGAGAAGACCGAGAGCCGGTCGTCCAGCTGGCTCTGGAGGAAGATCACCGAGCGCTCCAGGGCCAGCTCCTCGTCGTCCCGGAAATCGCGCAATACGGCGTCCGCCGACGCGAAGGCGAAGGCGGCCACGGTGGCCACGATGGCGCAGAGCGCCGCAAGCTCGCCCAGGAAGTGGATCCGGCGGACGGACAGGGTCACTCCGGGAACTCCCCGGCTATGTCGTCGATCATGTAGATCGGCCGCTCCACGTCTCCCTCCGCGTCGAAGCGCAGGGGGCCGAAGGACGTGCGCAGTTCATGGCCCACGATGGAAGCCAGGATATCGCGGGGGCGGCGCTTGCCGTCCGCCAGCCGGTCCAGGAGTATCTCCACCGCCGCGTAGACATTGAGCCCCACGAAGTTGGGGGCGTAGGAGAAACTCTCGCGGAACCGGTCCACGAAGCCGTCCACCGCCGGGTCGGTACCGCGCTTGGGGTAGAAGGCGGGTATCCACGCCCCCTCGAGCGCCGGGCCGGCCGCGGCCACGAGGTTCGAGCTCTTGAGCCAGGGAGTGAAGAGGATGTCGCAGTCCGGCTCCAGGAGCCGTCCCAGCTGGGCGTAGGTTCCCGCCGCGCTCTGAGCGCCGCCTATGAGCAGGTAGAGGAAGTCGTAGGGCTCGGCCGCCAGAGCCGCCCTGGCGGCATCCATGTCGAGGTCCTGCATGGAGACGGTCACCTCGCGCCAGGCCGATGTCCCCAGCCCCGCGAGGAACGCGTCCCTGGCCGGTTCGGTGTAGGCCCAGTTGTCGGTGTCGCGCAGCAGCACCACATGCGAGGGGGACCGCGAACGGACCCAGGCCGCGACCGCCGCCTGCTCGGCGCGGACGTCCGGCACGTTCCTGATGATGGCGTCGGCCCGGTCGGTCAGCAGGCCGGTGGTCGCGCCGGTCACGAAGACCAGCACGTCCTGGCCCTCGCAGAGCTCCGCGACCACCAGGGCGCAGGTGGACACGTGGCTGGTGACGACCAGGTCGATGCCGTCCGCCCGCAGGCGCTCCCAGGCCACCCTGGTCTTGTCGGGGAGCCAGCCGTCGTCGTAGGGCACGATGACCACCCGCCCGCCCATGCCGCGGTCCTCCACGGCCATCCGGGCCGCGTTGATCTCGGAGGATCCCACGAGGGATCCCGATTCCAGCTTGGTCATGACCGCAATCCTGACCGGACCCGGGGAGCAGGCGAGCGGGAGCAGGCACAGCGCCATCGCCGCGATCGAACCGATGCAACGTTTCATGGGAACCTCCCCGCGGCACGCGGCCGCCTCGTCACGCGGGAATTCAAGTCTAGCGTCCCGGGGGGCTTTTGGCAACCGAACCCGCCCCGGGCAGGAAGACCCTCAGCGGAGCCCGGGCGGTTCCGCCTGCGCGGGGGGCTCCGAGTAGCGCTCCCCCACCCTGCCTCCCAGGGAGTAGCCCCGGCTTTCCCAGAAGCCGCGGTAGCCCGGTTCGCGGAGCACGCGGATCTCCCGCACCCACTTTGCCCACTTGTAGCCCCACTTGTCCTCGGCGGCCACCTGGAAGGGCGCGCCGTTCCAGGCTTCCAGCGGCAGGCCGTTGGTCGACCAGGCCAGGATGATGTCCCGCTCCCTGGCCCAGGATACCTCCATGGTGGTCTCGTAGCCGTCCAGGCAGACGAAGACCAGGGTATCGGCCGCAGGATCCGCGCCGGCAGGGAGCGGGCCGGAGGCGATCCTGCCCTCGGACCTTGCCAAGCTCATCGACCACACGCTCCTCAAGCCGGAGGCGACGGTCGAGCAGATCAACGCGCTCTGCGACGAGGCGGCGGCGAACCGCCTGTGGTCCGTGTGCGTCAACTCCAGCTGGGTCGAGCATTGCGCCCGCAGGCTCGGCGGCAAGGGCGTGAAGGTCTGCTCCGTGGTCGGGTTCCCGCTGGGGGCCATGGACAGCCGCACCAAGGGCCTGGAGGCCCGGGCCGCGGTGGCCAACGGGGCGGCCGAGATCGACATGGTCATGAACGTCGGCGCCATGAAGGCCGGCGACCTGAAGACCGTGCGGGAGGACATGCTCGCGGTGCGCAGGGCCTGCAGGTCGGGCATCGTGCTCAAGGTGATCCTGGAGACCTGCCTGCTCACCGACGAGGAAAAGGTGATCGCCTGCCAGATCGCCAAGGACGTGGGCGCGGATTTCGTGAAGACGTCGACCGGCTTCAACAAGGGCGGCGCCACCGCGGCGGACATAGCCCTCATGCGCAGGACGGTCGGCCCGAAGATGGGCGTGAAGGCCTCCGGCGGCGTCAAGAGCTACGAAGACGCCGTGGCCATGATACGCGCCGGCGCCACCCGCCTGGGCACCAGCTCCGGCGTGCTCATCGTGAAGGGGCAGACGGGGACTTCCGCGTACTGACCGGTTCCGTTCCGCGCGCGCGACAAGCCGATCCCCGCGGATCGGCTTTTTCTTTTTCCGGTATCGCCGGGGCGCGCGCGGGCCGGAACGTCGCGCGGAAACTTTGCTTCCCGGGACCCGATCGCGTATCTTTATGGAGAGACGAATGCGGGAGGGCCGACCATGAAACTCAACATGAAGCTGTTCCTGTTCAATGTCCTGATACCCGTAGCGATAATTGTATCGATACTGGCCTTCCTGCAGGTTCGCGACCGCAAGGCGCTCGCCGACCAGGCCCTGAGCGACCTGGAATTCCGCGTGGAATTCATAGCGAGCAAAATAGACGAACAGGTGACGGAAAAGCTGCAGTACCTGCAGGACCAGGCGCGCCTGCGGGCGACCGTGGAACTGGCCTACTCGGCCGTGGACTCCGCCGACGAGGCGGAGTGGCGCGCGCTCCCGGCGTACGCACGATGGAAGGAAGAGTTCGCCTCCGGGGAAGGCCTCGAGGACGACGTGCTGCGTACCTATGCGGCCTATCGCGGCGTGCGCCCGCTCCTGACCCGCGACGGAATCGAATACGGGGCTGGATACGATTCGAACGCAGAGCCGTGGTTCGCGGGGACCCTGGCGGCCAACGACTTCTTCATCGCCGAACCGTTCGCCAGGACGGAAGGCGGCGCGCGCGAGGTGGGGATCTCCATGGGCTTCCCCGTGTACGCGCGCGGCGTCGCCGAGGGCTCGAGTTCCGATATCGTCGGGGTCGCCGGTCTCGACCTGTCGATGGGCGACATCGTCAAGGTGGTCGCGGGCTTCGAACAAGAGCTCGGCATCTCCATCGGGCTGTACACCCATGACGGCGCGATCATGTACGACAGCGACTACAACGCGTTCGCCGCGGCCGGCGGGCTGGACGCGGCGCAACAGGGCATCCTGAACTTCGTGGATTTCATCATGATGGCCGATCCAAGCTCGGACCGTGCGGAGCTGCAGGGCATCCTGGAAGCCTTCTCCTCGGGCCTGGGCGGGCTCACGACCGAGTTCGAGGGCGGCACCATCATGGTAGCGTAC
>JAKLIU010000098.1 GCA_022709445.1 Spirochaetota bacterium
CGGAACTTGGCCACGTTGGTCTTGATGTCGGCCTCGACCGCGTCGAAGAGCGAGTAGAGCCCCGCGTACTTCTCGGAGACTTCCTTCTTGACCTCCTTGACCGACTTGCCGGCCTGGATGGAGGCGAGGTACTCGGGCATGTCGTCCAGGAGCTCCTTGATGGAATCCCGGAGCTGGCCCTGGGCGGACTGGAAGGCTCCCTGCATCTCCCCGAACTTGGCGCTGATCTGGTTGAAGGTGGCCTTGTTGATCACGGTCTCCGACACCTGGTTGAGCAGGTTGTCGATGCGGCGCGAGTCCACGCGCAGGATGCTCCCGGATTGCTGGCCGGCCTTGCGGGCCTCGGCGGAGCGTTCGGCGTCGGCGTCCGGACCCGCGGCCAGGACCGCGGCCAGCTCGTCGGGTTCCAGGGCGGGGGATGGGGCGGGCTTGGGCGCGGGCCTGGGAGGCGCTTCGGGCGCCTTGGCCGCTTGCCCGGAAGCCCGTTCCGGGGCCGCCGGCTTCGCGTCGACCGGTTTGGCCATGGGCCGTTCCGCCGGCTTGGCGGCCTCCGCCGCGGCGATCGCGGCCGGTTTGGCCGCCTTGGCCTGCGGCGCGACCTTCCCGTCGATGCTCAGCTCCGAAACGTCCACGGACAGCACCACGTCCGGGATGGTGGCGATCTGCTTCAGGTCCTCCGCCGTCCGGGAGGAGGCCACGAAGTACTCCACGCTGGGGTTGAACACGTCCTCGTAGAGCTTCTCGAAATCCGGGACGGTCTTGAGGACGGTCCCGGCGTCCCGGAGCGCCGCGAAGGTGTGGATCGGGCCCACGGTGTTCATCACGTTGGATTCGTCGAAGTCCACCTTGATCATGAAGATGGCGCGGTCGGATCCGGCCGCCTCACGCATCTCCAGGACCTCGTATTCCGTGAGGCCGGGAACGGCCGCGGCCACCGGTTCCTTGCGCTGCCTGGCGGCCGCCTGGGCCAGGGAAGGCGCGGGCTCCTTCCTGCCGGAAGGGGCGCCCTTGGCCGGGAGGAAGGCCGCGAGCCGGGAACGCTCCGCGTCGGCGCTGCCCTGGAACACGGTGCCGTCCATGCGCGCCTCGAGCATCGCCTTGATCACGTCGATGCCCGCCAGGAGGGCGTCGATGACCGCCTCCGTCACCTTGACGGCATCCGAGCGGATGGCGTCGAGCAGGTCCTCGACGACATGCGTGAACTGGGCGAGCTCGGACATCTCCACGGTGCCGGCGCCGCCCTTGAGGG
Source organism: Spirochaetota bacterium (assembly GCA_022709445.1). Lineage (GTDB taxonomy): Bacteria > Spirochaetota > Spirochaetia > Treponematales > UBA12059 > JAKLIU01. The sequence continues at coordinate 1,250 of JAKLIU010000098.1, forward strand.
TATGGGCCGCCCGGAAGATCTCGTCCACCGCGTCGTGGTTGGACGGATCGTTCTCCAGCACGAGGATGTTCCGCTCGAGCGCGTCGACCTGGCTCCTGGCTTCCGCGAAGAAATCCTTCAGGAGTTCCTGGTTATTGGGATCAAGGTAGTCGCTCATCGTACTTTGTAGTCTCATACGTAACCGGGCAATAGTCAAGCAACGGAAACGCGGGTTCCGTGACGGAATTCCGCCCCGTTTGAGGATTCCCGGCCTTGTGCCGATGTAATATGGGGATTTCCACGCTAAAATCGAAGGTGGCGGCACCGCCGTCCGAACGCAAGGAGCGATGAGCACACATGAAGAAGAACCTATTGCTCGCCATGGCGCTGATCGCCGCGCTGGGCTCCGCCAGCGCCGCAGGCCTGTCGGTGTCCGAGTTCGCCATCCTGTCCAACGGCCGCGTCAACTCCGCCGGGCTCTTCATGCTGTCCACCAGGATGAACCTGGACATGCTGGTCGAGGGCGGCGCCAAATTCGCAGCCTGGTTCAGGATGAGCTTCGCCAGCGACGACCTGGAATCCTACTTCGAGAACCTGTACGCGACGCCCGATCCCATAGACCCCGCCCAGGCCATCCCGATACTCGACGCCACCAGGGGATTCGCGGTCCGGACGGCCGCCGTCAGCATCCAGGAAGCCTTCGGCAGCCCGCTGGAACTGACCCTGTTCGCCGGCCGCCTGGACGAATTCTGCTCCGGGAGCGATTTCCCCGCCCTGTTCGGCACCAAGACCTTCTCCACCAAGCTGAAAGGCTTCATGTACTACCCGGACGGCATAGGCGGCGATCCCTCCCGCTGGTACGACGGCCTCCACACCGCCTACGGCACCGGCCTGAGGCTCTCCCTGCCCGGGGAGAATTTCCGCCCCTACCTCTACCTCTACCAGGACCTCTGGATGGGCCAGGGCACCTGGTCCGCGGACGCCCGCGTGCTGTTCAACTCGGAGCGGGTCAAGCTGGAAGGCTTCCTGGGCGCCACCTTCCCGGCCGCCGAGGCCGGGCTGTACCGCGCCGGCCTCCTCTTCCACTACGACACCGGGGCCATCGGCGATTTCTACGCCCAGGTGGGCATACCGCGCTGGGACCCCGCCGCGGCCTTCGGGCCCGAGCTCCTGTACTTCATGTTCGAGCCGCGCATAGACTTCGGGTTCGGGGCGCTCAACCTGAGCCTGTTCTTCCATCCGGCCTGGTACCTGCAGGCCCCGACCGGGGAGGATGGCTCCCTGGACATGCGGGTGGACCTGAACTTCGGCGACCTGACCGACGACGGGATCATGGGCGGAGTGGAGACCCTGCTGGCCTACGACCCTGAATCCGCCACCGTGCCCCTGACGGTGGAGAGCGCAGCCTACGTACAGACCATCATGAGCGGCGTCCGGATCGACGCCAAGCTGACCGTCCGGGCCTTCCCCTTCCCCGACGTCTGGTACGGCATCTTCATGCCGTCGCTGGGCCTGACCACGTCCTTCTAGAGGTGACGACATGCGCATGAACACATCGAGCATCCCGGTCCTGGCCCTCGCCGTCCTGTGCGCCGGCGCGCTCCCAGCGTCCGCCCTGGACCTGAGCGTCGAGGCGCTGTTCGGGAACCTGAACCTGCCCTGGGATTCCGACGTGCCGGTGCCGGACGCGACCTACCCGGCCGACCTCTGGATCTACGGCGCGCGGGTATCGGTCGCGGAAACCCTGGCGGACGGGTTCAGGCTGGAGACCTCGTACATCACCGACCCGGTCCTCAGGCACCTGTTCCGCAGCGTGATAGCCTACGAGTCGGGGCTGGTCAAGATCAGCGCCGGCCCCATCCTGGGCGCGTTCAACACCGCCGAGACGCCAGTCAAGGCGGGCATAGCCGTGGGACTGCGCATAGACCTGCCGGGCATCGTGTTCCTGAGCGCGCGGGCGGATTCCTCCATGGGAGCCGGCCTCTTCTCCGTGGGCGACTACGCCCAGGAATTCGCGGAACTGTCGGCAGGCTGGTATGTGCGGAACGCCATCTGCTCCGGGACGGTGACCACCCGGAAGTTCTACCGGGTGACCGATGCCGGGGACCTCCTGGCCGACTCGTCCAACCGCTACGCCTTCTCCGTGGACGTGTACCGCAAGGGCAGTCCCTACCGGGTCCTGATGTCCCTGGGCTACCAGGACTTCTCGCGGGATTACCCCGGCGCGGCGCTGGATTCCCTCGGCACCGTGTTCCTGGGCGTGAGGCTGAGCGCCGAGCTCTCGGACACCCTGTCGCTGAACGGCGAGCTGGAAAGCGCCGTCTACACCTTCGGGATGGACGACCTGATGGCGCGGGGACCGGCGATGGATTCCTTCCTGTTCCGTTCCTCACTGGGAGTGACTTGGCGCTTGGGCGCCGTGGCGACCGCCTCCGAAGAGTAAGCCCGCTGCGGTTCGAACCCCGGGGTGAGGGTTTTGACGCTGTCTGGGTGTTTTGGTAAACGGGGAGATTTACTTTTGAGCCGCCCGGGGTTCCCCTCCGGCGCGAAACGTCCTGTTTCGCGCCTGCGGGCCGCCTCGCTCGCTTACGCGCGCAACCCTGCGCCCTCTTCGCGCCTATGCGGCGCGCGCTCGCTCGGTTCGAACCCCGGGGTGATGGTTCAGGTGCTGTCTGGGTGTTTCGGTAAACGGGGAGATAAACTTTTGAGCCGCCCGGGGTTCCCCTCCGGCGCGAAACGTCCTGTTTCGCGCCGGAGGGCCGCCTCGCTCGCTTACGCGCGCAATCCTGCGCGCTCTTCGCGCCTATGCGGCGCGCGCTCGCTCGGTTCGAACCCCGGGGTGAAGGTTTTAACGCTGTCTGGGTGTTTTGGTAAACGGGGAGATTTACTTTTGAGCCGCCCGGGGTTCGAACCCGGTACCCACGCCTTAAAAGGGCGTTGCTCTACCGACTGAGCTAGCGGCTCGGACAGAGGCGAACCATACCCCTGCGGCGCCGCCCGTGTCAAGGAACGGCGTCCCGGGGAAAGCGCACCTGGCTTGGCCGGACCGGTCCCCGGCGGGGGCCGGGGGCGGCATCAGTAGGAAAAGTCCAGCGAGACCAGGAGGTTGTAGACCGGCCTGGAACCCGGATCGAGGCCCAGCTCGCGCCCGTACATGGCCAGCGAGAAGGAGAAGGCGCTGAGGTCGATGCCGAATCCGGCCGACGGAAGCGCGTCCCGGATGCCGGCCCGCAGCGACAGGATGTCCAGCAGCACCACCTCGACGCCCGCGCTCGCGTTGAGCGCCGCGTTGCGCGGTATGATGGAGAACAAGTCCAGGATGTCGCGGTAGTCCGCCATGACGGTCACCGTGGCGCCCATGGCGTCCAGGAAGTCGAAGGGCAACCGGTAGACCAGGCCCAGGGACATGTCCGGGTGGATGAGCGCCGCCTCCGGGCCGCCGATCTTGGCGCCGGCGGGCCCGCTGCGGAAATCCGCGAAACTCGAGTACAGGTTGATGATGGCCGGGGAGTAGGCGTCGCGGGCGACCAGCCCGAGTCCCAGCCCGAAGGGCGAGGTCCAGCGCAGGCCCAGGTCCACTCCCAGGCCCGTCACGGTCTTGAACGGCAGGCCGGAATCCAGCAGGGTCGGATCCATCAAGGCGAACATCAGGTCCTCCACGGTGCCGGAGGCGGCGACGCCGGTCCGCGCGAAGCCCTTGGCCTGTATGCCCAGGTCCACCGAGTGCCCGTTGCCCAGCTCGAAGCGGTGCGCGTACCCGCCGGTCAGGAGCAGCTCTTCGTTCACCTCCATGGTGGCCACGAGGAGCGAGACCGCGTCTATGGTGACCAGTGTCCTGTTGAACAGGCTGAATCCAAGTCCCTTGCCCACGTAGCCGAAGGCCACGGGACCGGCGATGTCGGTGCTGAAGTACAGCCGCCCCTGCGGATCCAGGAGGCTCGGCAAGGCCGAGACCAGGTCGGCGCCGCCGGAGGTGGCTATGGACGCGATGCCGAACACCGGTCCGGCCAGGTTCACGGTCAGCCGCGCGACGCTCAGCTCCTGTTCCGGGTTGGCGAAGCCGGCCGGATTCTCGAAGATCGCGTCAAAGCCGTCGGCCGCGGCGGCATGGTACCCGCCGAGGGCGGCCGTCCGGGGCGACGGGGGCGTGATGGGCTGCAGTTCCTGGGCCGGCAGGCCGGGCACGGAGGCCAGCGCGGCCAGGGCGAGCGCGATGCATGCGTGCTTCATTGGGCCTCTCATGGCGTGGGATCCGTGAACCCGGAGGAAAATCCGGAGAGCAGGTCGCCCAGGGTGCTCGGGGTGCCACCGTCCAGGGCGACGCCCAGGTCGATGAAGTCGAAGGCCAGGATGTACGCTGGATTGGCGTCGAGAGCGGCCTGATACGCGCTCAGGTCCCCCGTGGGATCGGTAACCCCCACGTCCTCCATGGCTTGAGCCAGCAGCGCGACCGCGGCGGCGTAAGCGGCCTCCGCCTCCATCCCGGCCGGCGGATCGGTCGCGATCATGGCCAGGGACGTGACCTCCAGCGGCGACAGCCCTATGGACAGCACGGCGTCCAGGGCGGCGTCCATGGCGGCTTCCTGCTCGGGAACGGTCAGCTCGTCGTAGTTGGAGGGAATGGCCAGCATGGCGTCCACCAGGGAGGAACCCACCTCCGAAGAGGCCAGCACCGCGTCGACCAGGGCCAGGGCGGCCTCGTCGTAGGCGTCGGTGCCCGGCGTGGCCGCGTCGGCCGCGTTGTAGAGCGGCGTCACCAGGGCGGCCGCGAGGACCGGGTCGCCGTTGGACTGGGCAAGGAGGTCGACGGCGTCCGCGACGGGCAGGTCCGCGGGCACCGCGTACGCGTCGCGGGCCAGGCTTCCGGCCCAGGAGCTGGTGAAGAAATCCTGGCACGCGGCCAGGGCCGCCAGCGAGAGCGCCGCGAGGGCGGCGGCCGCGACGGTGGTTCGTTTCAACATGTCGCCGTTCCTTTCCTCGTCAATCAAGTATCGGCACGGCGACCCTCCGGCACGAGCGGCGCCGCGACCGGGAGCCGGGCGCCGCGGGGGGCCGTCAGAACCGTATGGCTATCTCCGCGCTCACGCCGGTGCGGGGCATGTCCCCGGGGCGCTTGCCGAGCTCTTCCGTGAAGACGGCGATGTTGGCCTGCACGACGAACAGGTCCAGGCCCATGCCCAGGGAAAGGTAGCCCTTGTTCAGGCCGGTCCGGAAGGCCAGGAGCCCGCCGAAGAGCTCGGCCTCCGCCCCCAGGTGCAGCATGTGCCAGAACGTGGCCTTGTCCTCGATCACGCCGATGGGGTCCTGGAGCTCCAGCACCAGGAGCAGGTCCAGGACGCCGCGCATGCCCGCGGGCAGGGGCCGCATGCTGGCTCCCAGGGTGATGTTGGGGAGCACGGTGTAGTCGCTGGAGCTGCCGGGCAGGGCGCTCCCGCCGGCGAAGCTGTCCAGGACCTCGTTGACGGTGGCTTCCGAATAGCTCTGCCTGGTGGTGATGTCGCGGATGGCCAGGCCCACGGAGGCGAACTGCCCGAAATCCAGCCTGGCGCCCAGGTCCGCCGCCAGCCCGAAGCCGACGGAGACCGGCAGGTTCCCGATGATCTCCATGATGGTGCCGTTGCCGGAGATGATGTCCCCGAGCTGGGCGGAGCTGATGGGGCCGCTGATGCGCATGAAAGGCCTGAGGTCGCCGCCCAGGGACAGCCTGAGGCCGAAGAGCTGCAGCGGGAAGCCGACGCCCACCACTCCGGCGATCTGGCCGTCGAAGGATCCCATGGCGCCCAGGGCGTTGGGACCGCGGACGTAGGAATCCACCCCGCCCAGCAGGCCCAGGGCCAGGCCCTTGCCCACCCAGCCGGTACCGACCGAGGCGCCGGCGCCTATGCCGTTGGTGGTGATCAGGCTGGACAGGTCCTCGACCATGGAGTCGCCCGAGCCGCCCAGGGCGGAAACCAGGGTGGCTATGTTTTCCTGCGTGGGCGATACGTACACCCAGGGAGTCACCGACAGCAGGGTCAGCTCCGAATCCCTGTCGGCGAAGGACGCTGGATTGCCGTAGAAGCTCTGGAAGCCGGAGGACATGGCCGTGAAGGCCCCGCCCATGGCCATGGCGCGGGGATCCTTGGGGGAGACCAGGTCCATGCGTTCCTGTGCGCCTATGGCGGCCAGGGAGAGGGAGGCAAGCAGGAGCA
>JAKLIU010000099.1 GCA_022709445.1 Spirochaetota bacterium
CCATGCGGGCGCGCACTTTCTGGGAGATCTTCTTCTGGAGGGACAGTATCTCGATCTCCTGGGCCAGGGCGGAAGCCGTGGCCTCCAGGCGCTTGAGCGGCGGGCTCACGGACAGGAGTTCCTGCTTGCGCTCCAGCTTGAGGCCCATGGCGTTGGCGACCAGGTCGCAGAGCCGGCCCGGGCCGTCCGCGCGCTGGACGGCGTGCACGGTATCGGATGGTATCTTCTTGAGCAGGTCGGCGTAGGCGATGAAGTCCTTGCGTATGATCTGGATGAGCGCGGCGCTTTCCTTGAAAGCGGCGCTTTCCTTGCCCGCGGCGCTATCCTTGCCCGCGGATCCGTCCCCGGGGGAAGAGGTTCCCCTGGCCGGGGCTGGATCGCCGTCCTGGGGCTCGTCGCCCTCCAGGTCCTCCACCAGGGCGCCCAGCCAGTCCTTGCGGAACACCGTGCGCCTGAGCCTGGCCCTGCGCCGTCCCTCCACCAGGAGGCGCACCGAGCCGTCTGCGAGCTTGACCGACTGGATGATGCGGGCCACGGTCCCGATCTCGTGGACGTCTATGTCGTTGGCGCCCTCGGCGGGCAGGCTCCTGAGCAGGGAGACGAACACCAGCTTGTCGGTCCTGGAGGCCTCCTCGGCGGCGGCCACGCAGAGCTTGGTGGCCGCCAGCACGGGGGAGAGCGTGTTGGGGAACACGACCGTCTCGCGGACGTAGACGAGGGGAAGTTCCGTAGCGTCGCCCTTTGGACGCAGGGAATCCAGGATGCTCATGCGCTCTTCTTGAGTTCCTCGACCTGGGGCGGGCTCCGGGTCACCACGGTGTCGCGCGTGACGATCACGCGGCGTTCCGCCATGGTGCTGGGCAGGTCGAACATGATGTCCATGAGCAGGCTCTCCACGATGGAGCGGAGCCCGCGCGCGCCCGTGTTGCGGGCGATGGCCTGCTCGGCTATCGCGTCGACGGCCTCTTCCAGGAACACCAGCTCGGCCCCGTCGATGCGGAAGCTCTCCTGGTACTGGCGGAGGATGGAGTTCCTGGGCTCGCTGATGATGCGCCGGAGGTCCTCCACCCGCAGCTCGTCCAGGGCCACCTGTATGGGCAGGCGGCCGATGAACTCGGGAATCATGCCGAACTTCACGAGGTCGTCCGGGTGCAGCTGGTCGTAGAGCTCCCGGAGGTTGGACTGGCTGCGCGGCTTGATGTCCGCGCCGAAGCCCAGGGGCATCTTGGACACGCGCGCCTCTATGTTCTTGTCCAGGCCGACGAAGGCGCCGCCGCAGATGAACAGTATGTTGGTCGTGTCGATGCGCAGGTACTCCTGCTGGGGGTGCTTGCGGCCGCCCCCGGGCGGGACGTTGGCCACGGTGCCCTCGATGATCTTGAGCAGGGCCTGCTGCACGCCCTCGCCGGAGACGTCGCGGGTGATGGACACGTTCTGGGTCTTGCGCGCGATCTTGTCGATCTCGTCGATGTAGACGATGCCCTTCTCCGCGGCGCTGATGTTGCCGCCGGCGGCCTGAATGAGCTTCAAGAGGATGTTCTCCACGTCCTCGCCCACGTAGCCCGCCTCTGTGAGGGTGGTGGCGTCGGCGATGGCGAAGGGCACGTTGAGCTTCTTGGCCAGGGTGCGCGCCAGGAGGGTCTTCCCGGTGCCGGTGGGCCCGATGAGGAGGACGTTGGATTTCTCCAGCTCCACGCCGTCGGCCACCGTCTTGGCGTTGACGATGCGCTTGTAGTGGTTGTACACGGCCACGGAGAGCACGCGCTTGGCGTAGTCCTGCCCTATCACGTACTGGTCCAGGTAGTCCTTGATCTCGCGGGGCTTGGGCACGTCGACCGAGAAGTCGCCGACGGCCGCCTGCTCGTCCTCTCCCAGGATGCGGTTGCACACCGTGACGCACTCGTCGCAGATGTACACGCCCGGGCCGGCGATCAGGCGCTTGGCCACCTCGGAGCTCTTGCCGCAGAACGAGCACTCGTGGCCGGCGTCGGCCTCCCCGCCCTTAGTTCCCTTTGACCGGGCCATGCTTTCTCCGTTCGAGTATCTTGTCGATGAGGCCGTACTCGAGGGCCTCGTCCGCGGACATGAACAGGTCGCGCTCCATGTCCTTGGCGACCGCCTCCGCCGTCTTGCCGGTGTGCAGGGCGAAGTACTCCACGGTGAGCCGCTTCAGGCGCACGATCTCGCGCGCCTGGATGCTGATGTCGGATGCCTGCCCCTGCACCCCGCCCCAGGGCTGGTGGATGAGCACGCGGGAACTGCGCAGGGCGAGCCGCTTGCCCGCCGAGCCGCCGGCCAGGAGCAGGGCGCCCATGCTGGACGCCTGCCCGAGGCATATGGTCTTGATCTCCGGCCGGATGTACTGCATCGTGTCGTAGATGGCCAGTCCCGCGGTGACGGAGCCGCCGGGGGAGTTGATGTACATGTCGATGTCCTTCTCCGGATCCTGGGATTCCAGGAACAGGAGCTGGGCCACCACCAGGTCGGCGGTCAGGTCGCTGATCTCGCCGTCCACGAAGACGATGCGGTCCTTGAGCAGGCGCGAGTATATATCGTAGGAGCGCTCGCCCAGCCCGGATTGCTCGATGACCACCGGGACCAGGTTGTGCATTTTCTCAGTCATGTGATACCCCTCGCGCAAGCTTACTCATTTTCCTTGAACAAGTCCACGAAGGCGACCTTCTTGCCCTTCTTGACCTTGACCTTGCCGGCCAGCCCGGCGATGAGCCGGTCTTCCTTCACGCGGTCCTTGAGGTAATCGACCATGCCGCGGCGTGCGTACTCGGCCTTGACCTCCTCGGCGGACATGCTGGACTCGGCGGCCATCCGGGCGTATTCCGCCTCCAGGTCGGCCTCGGCGGGCTCGAAGCCGGCGTCGGCGGTCAGCTTGTCCAGGATCAGCCTGGTCCGGATGGCGCGCTCGGCGTCGGGGCGCCACTCGTCCATCAGTCCCTGCATGCTCTTCCCGCTCATGCTGACGATGCCCTCGAGCTTCTCCAGGTCCTCGATGCCCATGCGTTGCATGAGGTTGCGCGTGCGCATCTCCAGCTCGGCCTCCACCATGGACGCGGGCAGCTCCACGACGGAGCGCTCGAGGAGCGCGTCCACGATGCCCTTCTCCTTGAGCGAGCGCAGGCGGTCCTCCAGGCGCTTCTCCAGCCTGGCCTTGACGTCCGCCTTGAGGTCGTCCAGGGTCTTGAATTTCTCGGAAACGTCCTGGGCCAGGTCGTCGTCCAGGGCCGGGAGCTTCTTTTCCTTGAGCTTGGTCAGCTTGACGCGGAGCTTCCGGGAAGCGCCGGCCAGCTCCGGGTACTCGAAGTCGGCGGGGAAGGCCTTGTCGAAGGCCTTCTCGTCGCCCTTCTTCATGCCGATGACCTCGTCGTCGAACTTGTAGATGTTGTAGCCGGTGCCCAGCTCGAACACGAAGTCCTGGCGCTCGGTGCCGGGCACGGGCGAGCCGGAACCGTCCAGCTCGCAGTAGTCCACCGTGGCTATGTCGCCCTTGCGGGCCTTGGCGGAGTCGTCCCGGTCCATGACGATGGCGTTGCGCTCGCGGATCTCGTCCAGCTCGCGGTCCTCGTCCGCCTTGGCAACCGTGCAGGCGGGCAGCTCCACCTCGGCGCCGGTCACGTCGCCGGGGACCACCTCGGGGAACACGTCGTAGGTCACGGAGAAGGAGAACTCCTTCTCCAGCTCGAACTCCGGATCGGCGTCCAGGTGGGGCTGGCCGTAGGACAGCGGCACCAGGGTCTCGCCTTCCAGGGCCGCTTCCACGGCCTTGTCTATCAGCCGTCCCATCGCCTCGAGCTTGATCTCGCGGCCGAATTTGCGTTCCAGGATATTGACGGGCACCTTGCCCTTGCGGAAGCCGTCGATCTGGACCTGCCTGCCGTATTCCTTGAGCAGCTCGTCATAGGAGGCGCGGACGTCCTCCTTGCCGACGGTCACGGACAACTTGGCGGCCGAGCGCTCCAGCTTCTCGATCTTCTTGGTGATGTTCACGATTGAATCCCCTTGTCGTGGCGGCGTTTGGACGGACCGCCGTGAATACGAAAAAGGCGATCCGGGTTTCTCCGGACCGCCTTCGAATCGAGCGGGAAACGGGAGTCGGACCCGCGACATCCACCTTGGCAAGGTGGCGCTCTACCACTGAGCTATTCCCGCAAGCTAGAACCTCCGATCGCCGGTCCAGGCGAGCCTGAAACCTGCGAGAGAAGGGACTTGAACCCTCACGCCGCAAGGCACCAGATCCTAAGTCTGGCGTGTCTGCCAATTCCACCACTCTCGCGCGATCCTTGGTGCGACCGACGAAAGCTACCGGAAACCGGCAACCAGTGTCAAGGTCTCCTGAGCCGTGGAGGGATCGAACCTCCGACCCGCAGATTAAGAGTCTGCTGCTCTACCAGCTGAGCTAACGGCCCGTGAACAATTCCATCAAGCAAAAACAAACCTGCGTCCGGAGGGAGTCGAACCCCCGACCTACGGATTCGAAGTCCGTCGCTCTATCCAGCTGAGCTACGAACGCCCGCTACCGTACGTCCGAGGTTGTGACCCACGGCGGAGCTAGGGTGGATGACGGGGTTCGAACCCGCGACAACCAGATCCACATTCTGGGACTCTACCGCTGAGCTACACCCACCGTGCGCTTGGCGAGGCCTACAATGCCAAAACCGGAAAAAAATGTCAAGCGCTCCCTGAAAAAATCTCGGGACTGCCCGCGGGAGCCCTCCGGTCAGCCGTTCCTGACGGGTGAAGGCGCACCGCATGCCCGGCAAACCGACCCGGACAGCCCGCCCGCGTCCACCCGGTAGCCGTGGCGGACCACCAGGGGGGCGCCGCAGGACCGGCAGGCGGTCACCGACGGGGCCAGGCCGCCGGTCCACTCGTACACCCAGGGGAGGTCGCGCCTGGCCACGGCCGCCAGCCTGCCGATCAGCCCCAACCCCGTGGCCGGTTCGTGGTAGCGGTACATGGGCCGGTAGGCGCTCAGGTGCAGGGCGATGGCTGGCGACAGGGAAGCCAGGAACGCGGCGATGCCCTCGACCTGGGCCTCGTCGTCGCTGAGGCCGGGCACCACCAGGGTGGTGGCCTCCACGTGGACCCCCATGCCGACGGCCAGGGCCAGGAACGCCTTCACGGTATCCAGGTCCCCGCCCAGCATGCCCCGGTAGCGCTCGGCGTCCCAGGTTTTCAGGTCCACGTTCACCGCGTCGCACCGTTCCAGCACGTCCCTGGCCGCCTCCTCGCGGGCGCAGCCGTTGGTCACCAGCACGTTCTTGAGGCCCTTCTCCCGCGCCAGGGCCATGGCCTGGGCCACGAACTCCGCGTGCACCAGCGGCTCAGAGTAGGTATGGGCCAGGGAGGGACATCCCGACAGGACGGCCGCGTCCACCAGGCTCTCGGGGCTCATGAGCTCCACGCGGGCGTCGGTGGACTGGGAGATGGAGAAATTCTGGCAGAAGGGGCACTTGAGGTTGCAGCCCAGGTAGCCCACGGAAAACACGGAGGTCCCGGGCAGGAAGTGGTAGAGCGGCTTCTTCTCAATGGGGTCGATGCCCACGGACGACACGGCGCCCCGGTACGGCAGCTCCAGGGTCCCGCCCCGGTTGGCGCGCACGCGGCAGACGCCCACGGCACCCGGGGCCAGCACGCAGCCGTGGTGGCACAGCCCGCAGCGCAGCCGTCCGTCCCCGAGCGCCCGCGCGTAGCGCCGTTCCACGGCTCAGGCCTTCCGCCGGCCGAGCACCTTCTCCCTCAGGTTCCTGGACTGGCCCATGAAGCGCAGGGGCGAATCCACCTCGAAGGGCTCGTAGCGTATGCCCACCGCCCCGCGGCGCACCCACAGGCGCACGATGCGGTAGCTCTCGCCGGACTCGGTCACCGGGCTGGGCAGGTCCTGGGCGCAGAGCAGGTCCGCCACCCGGAACTCCAGGATGGCCGAATCCCCGTCGTGGGGATCGGCGATCAGGATGATCTTCGCGTCGTCGTAGGGGTGCTGGCGCGGGGAACCGGTGAACCCGACCGCATCCTGGGGGGGCTCGGCGCGGTACGCCTGGATCTCGTAGAAGGGCTCGGACAGGTAATCACGGACGCTCATGCGCAGGCCTCCTTTTTCCCATGTCTTCCATGAAGAGTATAAGCGCGGCCAGGGCCAGAAAACAGGCGAGCGCGGCGGGAAACCAGTCCCCGTATTGCAGGTAGGGCGTCCATTCCGCCGTGTAGACCGGGATGCGCACCATGGCGGCGGCCTCCTCGAACAGGGGCAGCATGGCCGTGACCCGGCCGTCGGGCAGGACGATGGCCGACACCCCTCCGTTGGTTGCCCGCACCAGGGTCCGCCGCGTCTCGACGGAGCGGAAACGCGCGGCGACGAAATGCTGGATCTCCGCCGATTCGGTCCTGGACCAGGAATCGTTGGTCAGGTTGACCAGGATCTCCGCCCCGTCCAGCACGAACTCCCGGCAGAGGTAGGCGAAAGCGTCCTCGAAACAGATGGGGCCGGCGAACCGGACCGTGCCCGCGGATTTGGTCGGCAGCTCGAAGATGACCCGTTCCGCGCCCATCACCCAGCCCGACTGCAGCCCGACCGTCCGCTGCATGAACTCCCTGAAAGCCGGGTACTCCCAGAACGGGATGGCCTCCGCGAAGGGCACGGGGTGCATCTTGGCGTAACTTCGGGTTTTGCGTCCCGACGGGTCGACCAGGATGACCGAGTTGGTCGCCTCCCAGTTCTCCCGATCCAGGATCTCGGGAGCGCCGGTGAACAGCCACGCGCCTGATTCCTGGATGAACGGGACCAGCGGATCTTCCTTGGGATAGCGCCGGTAGAACGCGCCCGCCTCGTCCCAGTCCCGCTTGAGCGTGGTCTCGCTGAACAGGATCAGGTCGGGCCTGGTCCCCGAGGACTCGATCGCCGCCCGCGCCAGCCGTATCGACGCGGCCAGTGAGACGATCTCGCCGTCCGCGGAGTCCCATGCGTCGATGTTCTGCTGGACCATGACCGTGTCCACGTGGCGTTCCGTCGGCCGCGGCCGCTCCCGCGCGACGAAACCGTAGCCCAGCACGCCCATGAAGAGCACTGCCGACACGGCCAAGTGGCCCAGGGCGCAGGATCCCGGGCCGGTTTCCGCGGCGCGGGGCATGAACAGGGGGAACGGCTTGCGCTCCCGGGGCACGGGCAGGCCGGGACGCGGGGCGAAGAGCTCGCCGGCTGAGGCGGACAGCCAGGCCAGGGCGAAGCCCAGGCCGTAGACGCCGGTGGACTCGGCTATCTGGATTGCCGGGGCCACGTCGTTCCAGGAATAGGCCAGGAGCCCCCAGGGGTAGCCAAGGAACCCGTTGGACTTGCCCCACTCGAAGACCGCCCAGGCCATGGCGAACAGGAGGGGACGGGAGATGCCG